>JACMLI010000719.1 GCA_014379705.1 Gemmatimonadaceae bacterium | reverse complement strand
TGGCACGAACACGTCGGCCATGAAGACCATCTCCACCTCGAGATAGCCGGCGCCCTCGCACTTGTCGCATCGCCCGCCCTTCACGTTGAACGAAAAGTGAAAGGGAGCCAGGCGCTTGCTGCGCGCCGCGGGCAACTGCGAAAAGATGCGCCGGATCTCGTCGTACGCCGTGATGTATGTCACCGGGTTCGAGCGCGGCGTGCGACCGATCGGCGCCTGGTCGATGAGCACCACGGCGTCGAGGCCCTCGTGCCCGCGCAGTTCCCGAAACGTCCCGACGCGCTCTCCCAGGTGACGCTTGGCCGAGTGCTCGCCGGTGAGCGCGGACTCGAGGGCGCGGTGCAGCACGTCGTGCACCAGCGTGCTCTTCCCCGAGCCCGACACCCCCGTGACGACGGTGAGCGTGCCTAACGGTATGACGATGTCGACGTCCTGCAGGTTGTGCTCGCGCGCCCCGGTGAGCGTGAGGCGCTGGCGATTCACCGGGCGACGCTTCGTCGGCACCGGAAGGGTCATCGCGCCCGTGAGGTACTGCCCCGTGAGTGGGCTCTTCGCCGCGTCGGCCACCGGTCCCTCGAACACGATGTAGCCGCCGCGCTCCCCGCTCCCCGGCCCGAGCTCGATCATGTGGTCGGAGGCGCGAATCGCGTCGAGGTCGTGCTCCACCATCAGCACCGTGTTGCCCGTCTCGCGCAGGCGCATCAGCAGGGACAGGAGCCGGTGCAGGTCCCGCGCGTGCAGCCCGATGGACGGTTCGTCGAGGACGTACAGCGTGTCGACGAGGGACGCGCCGAGGGAGTTGGCGAGGGTGATGCGCTGGGCCTCGCCCCCGGAGAGTGTGCGCGTCGCGCGCTGCAGCGTGAGGTACGTGAGGCCCACGTCCCCAAGGAACGACGTGCGACTGCGCGCCTCACGCAGGATGTGCGCGGCCACCTCGGCCTCGAATGGCGTCAGCTGCACCTCGTCCATCCATGCGAGCAGCCGGTCAATCGTCAGGGAGGCCACCTCCGCGATCGACCTGCCGGCGATGCGCACGTTGAGCGCTTCGGGCTTGAGGCGCGACCCATGACACGTCCCGCACTCCTGCGCCGTCTGGTATTGCCGCAGGAACACGCGGATGTACTGCTTGTAGCGCTTCTCCTCGAGGTCCGTGAGGAAGGGGATGATCCCGCGGAATCCGCGTCCGGTGCGTCGGAGGAGGGTCTCGCGGTGCGCAGCGCTGAGGGCGCGCCAGGGCGCGTCGAACGGGATGCCCTCCTTCCGGCAGAACTCGGCGAGCGTGCGACGGCGACCGTCATACCGTGGCTTGGTCCACGGGTCGATGGCTCCGTCGCGGAGCGAACGCTCGGGCGCTGGGACGATGAGGGATTCATCGTACGTGAGGACCGCCCCGAAGCCGTTGCACGTCTCGCACGCCCCGCGCGGGTTGTTGAACGAGAAGAGCTGCGGCGAGGGCGCGGGTGCGCGGTAACCGTCGTTGGGGCACTCGAATCGCTCGGTGAAGCGCAGGAGACGAGTGCCCGTGGATTCCACGAGCACCGCGATGCAATCGCCATCTCCCTCGCGAAACGCCGTGCCCACCGATTCGGCGATGCGTCCACGCTGGGCCTGCTCGATTGTGAGGCGGTCCACGACGACGAGGAGTTCCGGGACCGTCGCGAGGTCGAGCCCACGTGAGGCGACGTCGTCGAGGTGCACGATGTCGCCGTCGACCACGATGCGGAGGAACCCCTGGGCTCGCAGGTTCTCCTCGATCACCTTCCCGCGCACGCGTGCAGAGGTGCGGAGCGGAAACGTGACCACGAAGCGCGTGCCCGGCGTTTCCCGCAACAACCCGTCGGTGACCGACTCCGTCGTGTCCGGCACCAGCTCGCGGCCGCACAGTGGGCACGACGTGCGACCGATGCGGGCCCAGAGCAGGCGCAGGTAGTCGTAGATTTCCGTGGCCGTGCCAACGGTCGAGCGCGAGGACTTGGTGGGGTTGCGCTGCTCGATCGCGACCGCGGGAGAAATGCCCTCGATGCTGTCGACATCGGGCTTTTCCATCCGCTCGAGGAACTGCCGGGCGTAGGACGACAGCGATTCCACGTATCGCCGTTGTCCCTCGGCGTACACCGTGTCAAACGCGAGCGAAGACTTCCCGGACCCCGAGGGTCCGGTGATCACCGTGACCGCTCGCCGGGGGATCCGGACGTTGAGGTTCTTGAGATTGTGCTGTCGCGCGCCGCGTACGATGATCGCGTCCTTCACCGCGGAAAGCTAATGGGCCTCACCTTTGCGCCGGCGCACGCCAACCTCGCCGCCTTCGTGCAGCTCCTTCGATGCTGAACGGCGTGATCAGCGAAGCCGATGACAACCACTCGAGGCCTGCCTGCGCTCGACCATCGACAAGGTCGGGAGCAAGGAGTTAGTTCGAAGCCGGCCGGCTCAACGTCCTCAAGGCGATCAGCTGCACCTGTCCGCCGGCCCCGACTTGCCTGGGCCACGTGGAACGGGGCACGAGTCGTGCGTGGCACAGGCCGCGGGTTGCAGCTTGCGGTGCCAAGCAGGGCATCAATAGTTTCCCGCACTTCCTTAGAGCGCCTCGGCCCTCCCCGCCAAGCAAGGCGGGTGGCGGTCGTTGTTCGTCTGATGCATTCGACCCCAGGCATGCCCTTCCTCCAACTTCGGGATTCGCGCTATCCCCTTCGCCCGGGCGCCAACAGGGTGGGGTGGGGTCCCGAGGTAGAGGTCCGGCTGCCGGCATCCCCGCAGGGTGTCACGGAGTCCGCAGCCGTGGTGATGGTCGAGGGAACGGGTTCGGCGAGCGTGGCGCCCGGTCCAGAGCCCACCGTCGTTGTCCTCAACGGTGTGCCGGTGGCCGGACCCTCTCCTGTCCTGCACGGCGACCGTCTTGGCGTCGGAGAGTTCGAGCTCCGCTTTGGCGACGAGGCCCAGCTGGGCGAGACCGTGGAGTTTCCGGTTGATCCCGACCTGGCCATCGCCGTGCCCGGCCCCGCGGCCCGCAGCGCGCGCTCGGAGGGGAGGCTCCTTTCCCTGGTCGACGGTCGCGAGTACCTCGTGGGCGTCGAGGGCCTCTCGATCGGCCGCGATCCGTCCTGCGACATCGTGATTCCTCGCGCAGACGTCTCCAGGAGGCACGCCACGCTCCGTGCCGAGGGTGGGGGCTACCTCCTGCTCGACACCTCGGTCAACGGCGTCTTCGTGAACCAGGCGCGGGTGCAGGCGGAGCTTCCCCTGGGGCGAGGGGACATGCTCCGGGTGGCCACCGAGGAGTACCGCTTCTACGCCGAAGAGCGTTCTGCGCCAGTCGAGGCGGAATCCATCCCCGGCCTCCTGAATACGGGCGCATTCGTTGCGGCGCGCCGCCCGACGCCCGCCGAAGGACCTGCCGCCGTGCTTCCCGCTGCAGCCCTCACGTCCCGGCCCTCGTTTGGCCATTTCGAGGTGATCAACGAGGGCCCGTCCAAGGGCACCCGGTACGACCTTGACTCGCCCCGCGTCACGATCGGCCGGGGCGCGCATAACGACGTCTCGATCAATGACGAGAGCGTCTCGGAGTACCATGCAAAGCTGCAGCGTCGCGAGAACGCCTGGTACGTGCTCGATCTCGAGTCCACCAACGGCACCTACGTCGGCGGCCAGCGCGTCTCAGATGAGGTCAAACTCACGTCCGGTGAGGACGTCCGGTTCGGCGGGGTGAAGATGACCTTTCACGGGTCAGGCTCGGTGGCTCGCTCTTCCGGGGAGACGCGGGTTATAGTTGGAGTCAAGTCCGCGGACCCGAAACGGGCTGAACCACGCCACAAGGAGCTGAATGACCGTGTCGCCCCTGAAGCAGTGGAGCAGGGGGCCGGGATCTCTCCGATACTCTGGCTCATAGTCATCGTGCTCGTCATACTCGCCGTGCTTGCAGTTGTCCGGGGCGGAGGCCAATAAGGTGGAGCTCACCGTCGCTGCCCGGACCGATGTGGGGATGATTCGCTCGGGGAACGAGGATTCGTTCTTCGCACACGCGACCCGGGAGCGGGGGGTCTTCATTGTCGCCGATGGCATGGGCGGCCACGCGGCGGGTGAGGTCGCGAGTGAGATGACGGTGCAGATCATCTCCCGCGAATTGCACGAGATGGCCAGTCTCGGCGACGGCGCCGACGATCGCGTCACGACGGCGATCCTCCAGGCGAACCGTGCGGTCTACGAGCGCACGATCCAGGAGTCGGACAAGCAGGGGATGGGGACAACCGCCTCCGTGCTGGTGGTGTCCGGCGACCAGTACCTCATCGGGCAGGTCGGCGACTCCCGCGTGTACCTGCTGCGCGATGGCGCGCTCCGCCAGCTCACGAAAGACCACTCCTACGTACAGGAACAGGTCGATGCCGGCCTGCTGACGCCTGAACAGGCGCGCTACCATCCCTACAGCAACGTGATCACGCGGTGCGTCGGAGCGAGCGACAACGTCGAGCCCGACACCTACAGCGGCGAGATCAAGAAGGGCGACGTATTCCTCGTCGCGAGCGACGGCCTGACGGGCATGGTCGACGACCGGCGCCTGCAGCAACTCCTGCTCTCCCGCGCCAGCGCGGGACGGGTGGTCGATGCCCTGATCGCAGAGGCGAACTATCGGGGTGGGCTCGACAACATCACGGCGATCGTGATCCAGGTCATGGGCTCCGGTCCCACGGACACCGCCGAGCGTCCCACGCCGAAGCATGGCGACACCATCCCCGGATGAGCAGCCGGCCGAGAGCGTCGGCTCGGTAGCGGCGCTCTACCTCGGCAACATCCTCTACGCGTTGGAAGCCACCGCCAGCGGCTTCGACGCCGAGGGGAAGACGGAGCACGCGGCGTTCTACCGCGGGATTGCGCGGAAGCTGGCGGAGGCGAGAGGGCGGGAGAAAGGGCCGTGAATGGTGAATGGTGAATGGTGAATGGTGAATGGTGAATGGTTAGGGCTGAATCCCGCGACTCAGCGCGCTTTTACGATTCACGATTCACGATTCACTATTCACTCAACAAAGCCGTTTCTCCAGCCACCCGCGGCCGATCGTGACCGGCCGCGCCACGAACACCCGCAACCATCGCGCCGACCGATACAGCTGGTCCGCCATCGACGGCAGGTTGATGACGCCCGCGATCCCCGACGCGGTCAGGCGCTCGACGGAGCCGTCGCGGCGCACCACCGGCATGTCGAGGCTCAGCATCTGCGTCTTCTCCGGGTAGTCGAGCAGGAGCTCGTTAGGCTCCAGCCCGAGCTCGTCGGCGAGGGCGTGCTCGGTCGCCCGGACGCGGGTGCGGTCGGTCGCGACCCACTCCCCGAACTCGTCTGGGAGCTCCGCGGCCGGCACCTCGAAGGCGCGCTTGTAGAGGCGGCGGTAGCGCAGCCCCGAGAGGAGGGGCGACGGGTACCGCCGCTCGAGCGTGGACAGCAGGGCGTCATCGGTGAACGACGCGAGCAGGCGCACGTCGAGCGCGCCGGCAGCGATCGCGTCCTCCACCAGGCGCTTGTACATCGCCGTCGCGCTCCGGACGGCATGGTGCCAGTACACGTTCCGGTACATCTGGTACTTGGCGAAGAGCAGCGACTCCAGCGCGGAGAGTCCCTTCTCGCGCACGGCGATCGATCCGCGCCCGGTCGACGGGTCCGGCGCGATCGTGAGTGCGTTGATCAGTCGGTCGACGTCGATCTCCCCGTACGGCACGCCGCACATGAGCGCGTCGCGCTTGAGGTACTCGATCTTGTCGAGGTCGAGCGAACCGGAAATCAGTCCCTGCAGCGGGGAGCCGGACGCGCCACGGATCAAGGCAAAGACGCGCTCCGGCGCGTCAGGGGCGAGGTCGCGAAGGATGGTCCCGATGGCGCCGCCCGTGAGCAGCGGGCGCGCGACCTCCTCGTGGTGCGGGGCGCCGATCTCCTCCAGGGCATGCGAGAACGGGTAGTGCCCCACGTCGTGCAACAGCGCGGCGAGCCGCACCACCGTGCGTTCCTCGGCAGAGATGCCCTCGAGCGCGCCCTCCTCGTCGAGCCGGCGCAGGGCGACCCCGGCGAGGTGGTACGCGCCTAACGCGTGCTCGAAGCGGGCATGCGTCGCTCCGGGATACACCAGCCATGCCCACCCCAGCTGGCGCACGTAGCGCAGGCGCTGGAACGCCTCCGTATCGACGAGCCGGAGGGCCCGGGCGTCGACACGAATGTTGTTCCAGAGCGGGTCACGGATGATGTCCATGTAGTGGCGATGGGCGGTGGGCGATGGACGAGGAGCAATGGGCAATGGGCGATCGGCGATGAAGCGCTCGGGCTGTCTTCACGCACCCGGCCAACCATTGCCTATTGCCTACTGCCCATTGCCGCAACATGCACCTTGCCGTCCTTCATCACGAACGTCACGCGCTCCAGCGCCATGATGTCCTCCAGTGGGTTCCCCTGCACGGCGATCACGTCGGCGAACATGCCTGCCTTGAGTACGCCGAGCCGCGTGCGCGGGCCGATCAGCGTCGCGGCACGGATGGTCGCGGCCTGGAGCACCTCGGCGTTCGGCATGCCCGCCTGCGCGTAGGCGAACAGGTTGTGCTTCGCCGCGGTGCCCTGCGGCATCTTGAGGTTGATGTAGTTGTCCGAGCCCGCCACCACGGTGACACCGGCCTTGATCGCCCGGCGCAGGCGATCGCGCTGGGGCGCGAGGAGCGTGCTCGGCATCTTGAGGTTGATGTAGTTGTCCGAGCCCGCCACCACGGTGACACCGGCCTTGATCGCCCGGCGCAGGCGATCGCGCTGGGGCGC
>JACMLI010000718.1 GCA_014379705.1 Gemmatimonadaceae bacterium | reverse complement strand
GCTCCCCGAGCCGGTGAGTGGCCCGGTGCGCTGGATCACCCGGCCCCCCACCACGTTCGGGCGACTCGTGGATCGAGCGCTCGATGCCCTCGACCGGATCGGGGACACGGTGCGCGAGGCCTTCGTCAGCCGTTAGGCGGCGAGCGGCTCCCACTGGCGCCCCGGCGGGCCTAACGATTCACCGGCGCGGGGGCCGCGGCGCGCACGTGGCGGGGATCGATCCCCAGCTTGCGCATGCGCGATCGCAACGTGTGCGGATTGATGCGCAGCAGGGCGGCGGCCCCCGCCTTTCCCTCCACCTGGCCGTGGCAGGCGTGCAGCGCCCGCTCGATGTGCCGCGCCATCGCCTCGTCGAGCGGGGCAATGCGCCACGTCTCGGGGTCCGTCGTCGCGGGGAGGGTCGTCTGGTTCTCCCGCGTGGTGGCCGTGCCCAGGGCGGCGGAGAGGTGCAGTCGCTTGCCGTCCCCCAGGATCACCGCGCGCTCGATCACGGAGGCGAGTTCCCGCACGTTCCCTGGCCACGCGTACGCGACGAGTAGCTCGATGTCGGCCGGCGACAGCGCCAGGCGACTCCCGCCGATGCGCATCCCCGCGCGCGCGGCAAAGTGCGTGGCGAGCGCGGGGATGTCCTCTGGCCGCTTGCGCAGCGGCGGGATCTCGATCGGGAAGACACTGAGCCGGTACCAGAGATCCTCGCGAAAGCGCCCGGCATCCACCATGGCCTGCAGGTCGCGATGCGTCGCGGCAACGATGCGCACGTCCACGTGCAGCGAGCGCTGCGCCCCCACGCGCTCGAACACGCCGTCCTGCAGGATGTGCAGGAGGCGGACCTGGGCATCGTGGGGAAGCTCGCCGATCTCGTCGAGGAAGAGCGTCCCGCCATCCGCGCGCTCGAACCA
This sequence comes from Gemmatimonadaceae bacterium, assembly GCA_014379705.1. Classification (GTDB taxonomy): domain Bacteria; phylum Gemmatimonadota; class Gemmatimonadetes; order Gemmatimonadales; family Gemmatimonadaceae; genus RBC101. The sequence continues at coordinate 9,987 of JACMLI010000718.1, read as the reverse complement.
GCCCTTCCGGGCGGCGATCGCCCCAGTGAACGAGCCCTTCTCGTGCCCGAACAACTCGGAGTCGATGAGCCCCTGCGGGATGGCCCCGCAATTCACGCGCACGATCGGGCCGCTGGCTCGGCGAGACCGGCGGTGAATCACGCGAGCAATCACTTCCTTTCCCGCCCCTGTCTCGCCAAAGAGCAGGACCGGGGCGTCGGTAGGCGCCACCTGCTCGGCGCGCGTGATGACGTCGCGCAGCCCGCTGTCTGCGCCGATGAGGGCGTCGCTGACGTCGTCGCGCTCGAGGCGCTGGAGGAGCGCGCGCCGATCGGCCTCCAGCGCTTCTCGCTCGCGGGACACGCTGTCCCGCTCGTTGTGGAGCTGAACGGCCGCGTCGAAGGGCGCCGCAAGTTCGCCCAGCAGCGTGGCATGCGCGTCGGTGAAGACGCCATCGCGGCGCGACCAGAGGACCATCGCGCCGAGGAGTGACTTGGTGTCGTGGAGTGGGACGACGAGCCCTTCCCCCTGCCCACCCTCGGGGGCGAATGCGCCGTGCAGCGGCCCGCGTCCGGACACGAGGCGGAGCGGCATGCCGACGGCGGTCATGTCGCGCCAGGCGCGAACAGCGATCTCCGAGAGGTCGCGCACCGGCATCCGGAGTGGAGATCCGGGCTTCATGGCGGCGGTGGCGAGCGTCTCAGTCTGCCGACCGTCGCGGCTCACGCGCCAAAGTGTGAGCGCATCGGCCTCCACGCCCTGGGCGAGGAGGCCAGCCACGCGCTCGACCACTTCTCCGATGTCATGGAGGGTGGTCGACGCCCGCCACGCATCGATGACAAGTTGATATGGCGCAGGCGCTTGCGTCATCCGTTGGATATCAAGGGCTGCGGGGTCCTGCCTGGCCTTGATATTTCAATGGCTGACGCCGTGCCGTCAACGGAGAATGTGAAATGGCGCCGAGACCCGCAGCGAGACATTGCGGCCTTGGGAGAGCGCAAAGCCTTTCTGGGTGTCGAGGAAATCGCGGTAGGCGGCATCGGTAAGGTTCTGGACGTCGAGGCTCAGGTCGAGGTGCTGCCGGCCGGTCTGCAAGCGGGTCGACACCCCGGCCTCGAACACCTGGTACGACGGCGTCGACGAGATCCCGAAACCGGCCGGGTTCGCGTCGAACTCGGCGAAGGGCTCGGTGAGACCGGCGATGGACTTGGCCCACACGTGCCGGGCGCCGACCCGCAGCTGGGAGCCGCGAAGCGCGCCGCGATCCCGCGGGGAGTAGCGCAGCGTCCCGCGCCACTGGTCGGCCGGCATCAGCGGCAGCGCCTCTCGCGTCCGGCGGTTGCGGCTGCGCAGCACCATGTAGTTTGTCTCGAACACGAGGCGCGGGAGCACTTCGCCTTCCAGGCTCGCCTCGACGCCACGAATGAGCGCGTCGGCCTGCGCGTTGGCGTAGACGATGCGCTGTTCGCCGCGCACGTCACGCGTCCGACCGGTGTTCTGCATGTAGATGTAGTCGCGCACCGAGTTGCGGTACGCGGTCACCTGCCCCGTCGCGCGCGACGCCTGGAAGCGCAGGCCCGTCTCGATGCTGCGGGAGCGCTCGGGGGCGAGGTGCGGGTTCCCCTCGAGCCATCCGAATGCCGGGCGGTTCTCGTCGGTGTAGAGGTCCTGCGCCGACGGCGCCCGGAAGCCGGTGCTCACGTTGGCGAGCCAGGTGAGGCCGGGGCGCAGGCGGACCCCGATGCCTAACGACCCGTTCGCGACGGAGAACGTGCGGTCGGTGAGCCCGGCGCGCTCCTCGACGGGCAGGGCGTTGACCAGCGACCCCGGCGTCGCCTCCTGCGTGCGATGGTCGTAGCGCGCGCCGGCCGAGATCGTGACGCGCGCATGGCGCCACTCCTCGAAGGCGAAGGCGGCGACGTTGTCGATGCGCGAGGAGGGCTCGATGCGAGACAGGCGCGTGAGGCCCCGCTGGTGCTGGGCTTCGACCCCGAGCTTGCCCGTGACGCCGGCGAGGGTGGGATGCTCCGCTTCCATGCGGCCGGTGATGGCGCGTCGACCGAGGTCCTGGTCCCATCCGGAGGTGGCGCGCGCCTGTTCGAAGGTGAGTTGCGCGCTGGCCGCGCGCTGGATGCGCAGCTCCTGCAGGGCGAGCGAGGGCTTGAGCACCCAGGCGCCCGCCAGCACGGTCCCGCGCGAGCGCAGCTCGTGATTGGCCATGCGGACGCCGGCCGCCTTCCCGTTGCTGTTGAGGAAGTTGTTGTAGCCGTCGAAGCCATCGTACAGGACCTGGCCCTGGCCCCACCCGGCCGACAGGCCTAACTGTGCGTAGCCGGCGCGCTGGTCGTAGTTCGTGAACGGGAGCGTCCCGGTGAACTTGGGGTCGCCCTTCACTTGGGTGGTCGCGTACGGCTGGGCGGACGCGGTAGTGAAGTTGCCGCCCTCCCGTCGGTTGAATCCGGCGCGGAGGCCGACGCCATTGGGCGTCGCCCCCGACACTTCCCCACCGAGGTAGCGCTCACCGTTGTTGGAGAAGTACTGCGTCTCCACGAGGCCATCGAGTTCCACGCGACCGTTCTCGGCGCGCGGCAGCGCCTTGGGGATGAGGTTGATCGCGCCGCCCATCGCGCTCGAGCCATACAGGACGCTGGCCGGGCCCCGGATCACCTCCACGCGATCCACGGAGCCGAAGCTGATCGGTGGCGTCCAGCGGCTCGTGCCCTGGAAGGATTCGATCGGCATGCCATCGCGCGTGAGGCGCACCTGGCCCTGGCTCATGCCGCGCAACACGGGATTGCCGGCCATCGGTCCCGTGGAGATGGTGGCGATGCCCGGGACCTTCTCCAGCGTCCGGCCTAACGAGCCGGTGGAGAGCTGCCGCAGCTGCTGCGGATCGACGGCGGCCACGTCGAGCGGTGTGGTAGGATCGGAGGCGGACGCCGACCCCGTGACCACGACGGGAACAAGGGTGATGGTGGCCGGGGCCAGGGTGACGTCGTGCGCGTTGTCGCCGAGGGCGAGCGTGAGCCGCGCCGTCACCGGTTGCCGGCCCACGGCGCGGACCACGACAGTGACCGGGCTCGTGGGAAGGTCGCGGAGCCGGTAGCGCCCTTCACGATCACTGGTCGCGAGTCGCTCGAGCGCGGGCACCGCGATATAGGCGCCAACAAGAGGCTCGCCGGCCTCATTCCGCACGATCCCCGCGAGTACAGCGCGCGAAGCTCTCGCAGTCACTGGCCGAGGCGATCCCTGGGCTTGAAGGGACGTGGCGATGGGGACGGCAAGGGAGATGGCAAGGACGACGCGAACGAGCACGGGGGCCTCCGGGGGGACCTTGGATGTGTTGCGCCCAATACGAGGCACACCCTGTGCCCGTCCCTTCGAAGGCCTTCAAGTTATTTCGCCCCAACGCTTTGCATTGTGCAATGCCGCACGGAAGCGACACCCACCCGGGAAATATCACGGGCCAGGCCGTGATTTCTCACGGCGAACTCTGACAGCTACTTCGCCTGCAACGGGGCGAGCAACACGTCGAGATCCCGCTCCAGCCACGCCCGAGCGGTCCCCTCGCGGAAAGTCGCCCAGGCCAGCAGCCCCCCGCTCACGGTCGCATTGAGCGCACGCGACAATCCCTCGGCATCCTCGATAGTGAGCTCTCCGGCAGCGTGCGCCTCGCGCAGCAAGGCCGCCGTGTGCTGAAGGTTCTCCGCCGAGAGCTCGACCAGGTTCTCGAGCAGGACGGGATCGGTGAGGTCCATCTGCAGGTAGGCCAGGTGGTTGGCCATCTCTTCAGGCGTCGACGCCATCTGCGACCAGCAGAGCAGGAACTCCCGAAGGATGGCGAGGGGCGAGGTGAAGCGCGTGCGCAACTCGGCGACATACGCCGCCCCTTGCCCTCGCGCCCCGCTCGCGAGCGTGCGGATCAGCTCCCGCTTCGAACCAAAGCGCTGCACGATCGTCGCCGGCGCCAGCCCCGCCTCCTTCGCCACCAGGGCGAGCGTGAAGCTCGATGGACCGACGCGCTGCATCACGCGCTGGCATGCCATCAGGATCGCCGCGTCGTCGACAGTGCGGGGACGTGGTGACACTTGCGCTCCGAAGAAGGACGATAGATAATAACCGAACGTTCGTTTACTAACCTACGGAGCCCCCATGCCTGCACGCAAGAGTGCGCCCATGGTCGCCGTTGTCTGCGGCGCGACGCGTGGTGCCGGACGCGGCGCTGCCCGCGCCCTTGGTGAAGTCGGCGCCATCGTCTACTGCACTGGCCGGAGCACCCGCGACGCCAGGTCGGCCTATCAACGGCCGGAGACCATCGACGAGACCGCAGAAATGGTGAACGCGGCCGGAGGGACCGGGATCCCGGTCCGCGTCGACCACGCCGAAGAACACCAGGTCCGCGAGTTCTTCGAGCGCGTTGGTCGCGAGCAGAAACGCCTGGACGTCGTGGTCGACAGCGTCGCGGGGGAAGATCCGGTTTATGGCACCTGGGCTCCGCTCTGGACCGCGGACTTTTCGCAAGCGACCACCGCCTTCACGCAGGGCCTCGTCACGCGCATCCACACCGCGAAGTACGCCGGGACGCTCCTCCGCAAGCGGAAGCGCGGCCTCATCGTCCAGGTGACCGGCGCCGACTTCCCGTTCTACGGCGGGAATCTCGTGCACGACCTCGTGATGTTCGGCCACAAGGGGCTCGCCTTCTACCTCGCTGAAGAGCTGCGCAGCGCGAAGGTCGCGTCGGTGGCGATTACCCCCGGCTTTCTCCGCTCCGAGGCGATGCTCACGCACTTCGGGGTCACCGAGGCCAACTGGCGCGAGGGGGCACAGAAGGACAAGTACTTCGCGCACTCCGAGTCCCCGCTGCTCATCGGTAGGGCGATCGTCGCCCTCGCCGGGGATTCCGACGTCATGCGCTGGTCGGGCCACCTCACGAGCTCGTGGGAGGTCGCCAGCGAATACGGCCTGGTCGACCATGACGGGAACAACCCGGACTGGGGCACGGCCTGGCGCGACGTGATGGTCGAACAGGCGCCGATGCGCACCGGCACTGAACGGCAGGTGGAGTGGCTCGAGCGTGTCTCCGGAAGGCTCAGGGGCTATCTGGAACGAGTCGACTAGTGGACTAGTGGTGACGTGCAGATGGCTGGACCGTCACCGCTCCACGACTAGTCTGCTGGTCCACTGGTCCACTAATCCCTTATTGCATCGTCGCCGAAAACATGATGTGCGCCTTGGGCGTCCCCGGGAACATGATCCACGGATCCGTTCCCTTCGGGCGCTCCGCGAGCCCCGTCGACGCGCCCGTGGCACCCGGGATGTAGACGACGTAGAGGCGACGGCCTTCCGTCACCGCCATCGTCTTGGGATCGTACGCCGAGCCGAAGATCTGGTAGAGCGTCGCCGGACCGCTCGGCACCTTGAGCTTCCCCGCCTTCACCTCGGCGAAGCGCACCGTGTCCACCTGCGTCTCGGGCGTCCCGGACGCGCGCAGGTCTCGCCCGCGGGCCATGAACGGCTCCAGCGACTCGTGGTAGCACGAGACGTGGAAGCGCGGCTCCTTGGGATACTGGGCGAGGCAGACCATGCCCTTGCCCTCGCGCAACGTCGTGAACTTCCCGGCGGCATCGTAGCCCATGACCTTCGCGGCGTCGCGAAGGTTGTCGGGGAGGGGGAGCACCGCCGCGGCGATCTGCTCCTCCTTCGGGGGCATCGTCTGCGCGAGGAGCGAAGTGGCCGGGAAGGCCAGGAGGACGGCGGAGAGCAGGGCGGCGCGCATCGGTCGCATTTCCTCGATAGGTGTGGTGACGGTCCGTCTTAACGCAGCGCTTCGAGCCCGGCCCTGAGCCGCGGCAGCGCGCCGTCGATCTCGGCCATGCTCACCGCCCCGATCGAGAGGCGGCACCAGCCATTCTCCCCATCCATCCCGAACGCATTGAACGGGACGACTCCCAGCCCGGCGGTGCGCAGCAACCAGCGGCGGATGTCGTCGTTGGTCGTGAGGCGCTCGCCTTCCGGCGTGGTCCGTCCCATCAGGGCGAAGCGGCCGCTGAGGTAGATCGCCCCCTGGGGGGCCACCGCATCCACCGGATGCCCGGCGTCCCGGAGTGCTGCGATGCCATTGTACAGCGCGTCGAGGCGCAACCGCGCCCCGGCGATGAGCTCCTGACGGTACGTCTGGATCGCCTCTTCCGCCATGAGCAGGCGGGCGCTCGCCACCTGCTCCGCACGCGGCGCCCAGGTGCCGACGTGCTGCAGGAAGTTATTCATCTTCTCGATGATGTCCGTGGGGGCGATGACCCAGCCCACGCGCACACCCGTCGAGGCGAACGCCTTGGAGATGCCATCGATGTAGATCGTGTAGCGCGCCATCTCCGGTCGCAGCGTCACCGGGTCGACGTGTTCGACGTCGCCAAAGGTCAACTGCCAGTACACCTGGTCGTACATCAGGTAGAGCGGGCGCTCGCCCGGGCCGCGGCGCGCGTTCTCTTCCAGCACCAGGTCGCAGATCTGGCCGAGCGCATCGGCGGTGTAGCAGGTACCGCAGGGGTTGAGCGGCGAGTTCAACGCGAGCAGCCGCGCGCCGGCGAGGTGCGGGGCAATGGCGGCGGGAGACGGCAGGAAGGCGTCTTCCACCGTGCAGGTCACCGGCACCGGCTCTGCCCCCACCATGTGGCAGTAGTAGTTGTTGTTCCACGACGGCGCGCCGTACACCACACGATCGCCGGGATCGCACAGGGTCGCGTAGGTGCCGTACACGCCGGGACGCGAGCCCGACGTCACGAGCACGCTGTCGACCGGATAGCGCAGGCCTAACGAGCGCTCGGTGTACTGGATGACCGCCTCGCGCAGCGCCGGCATGCCGAGCGAGGGCGGGTAGTTGGTTTCGCGCTCGTGCAGGGCGTCCACGATGGCCGACTCGAGGTAGGCCGGGATCGGGAACTGCTTCGGGTCGAAGTCGCCGACCGTGAGGTTGCACACCTTTTCCCCTGCCGCGATCCGCTGGCGGATTTCCCCAGCCACCTTGAGAATCGCCGACCCTTCGAGGGTCGCCACTGGGGTCGAAATACGGCCCGGCAGCTGCGCGGCTGGGGTCCTGACGAGTTCGGTGGTGTCGATCACCGCGGCGGCCTGCGACATGATGTGCGGTCGGGAGGGGAGGGAATGGGGCGCCCAAGTCAGTTGGACCGATGCCCCGTGGTCAACATATTCCCGCGCCGTGGCGGCTCCAACAGCGGAACGGCCGTGATTCGTCATTCGGGATTCGTGTTTCGGGAAGGAAGGGTCGAAAGGTCGAAAACACACGAATCACGCCGAATCACGAATCTCGATGCCGAATCACGGCCCTTCTGGCACCCTTCTTCCATTTGGACTGGTCGTTTCCCTGTTCATGCCTCGACCGTCCTTGTGGTCAGGGCCCCATTCGCTTCTCTCGCGCGGTGCATGCTGGCACACTGCGAGGGAGTTAAGTTGCTGTCCAACCGACAATTACGGCGTTCATGATGCGTGGAATCACCCGCTGGGGTCTGCTTGCCCCGACCATTGGCCTTTTGGGCCTAGCTGCCGCCGCTCCCCTGAGCGACGCGGCAGCGCAGCAGGCTATCCCGATCGCCCCAGGTACCCGCGTACGGGTGCGAGCGGCGAACCTGGTGGCACCCCTCGTGGCCAACTTTCTCCAGATGCGCGGCGACACGGCCGTCTTCATCGAGGACGCGGCAGGCCGAGGCGTCTGGTCCCTGCACGTCTCCGACATCACGAAGCTCGAGCGGAGTGACGGCGAGCAGAAGTCGAACCGGCCGTACATCGTGCGCGGTGTGGCCATCGGGGGTGGCGCGGGCGCAGTTGGTGGCCTGCTCATCGCCTCGTCGCTCAAGCCCTCGGACTCGGGCAAGAAGTTCAGCCGCGGAGCGAGCGCTATTGCAGGTGCCGCGGTGGGAGGGGTCATCGGCGGCATCGTCGGTTCGCGCTTTGGCGCCGAGCGATGGACGAACGTCTCGTTGCCGCGACGCGTCTCCGTGCTTCCCGATTCGCGAGGACTCGGGCTGCGCGTCGGTTTCGACTTCTGACGCGAATCCCTGCCTGATGAGAGCGGCGCCCGATCGGCGCCGCTCGTGTTTTCAGGGCCGAACGCGCACGAAGGACCAAAGAAACATCTGGATGTACGGCGGCCACTTGCCGCGGGCCGGGTAGACGCGGAAGACCTCCCTTGGGGCGTTTTCATTGGCCTGGACTGCGTAACGATCGTCGCCGAGTGGGCGCACTTGGAGCGTGGCTCCAAATCGGGTGAGCCAGAGCGAGCCTTCCCGCCATCGGAGCTCGAGCGGGAAGCGCGCCTCGTACACGCCGGCCAGCGCGGCGAGCGAATCTTCGGGCAGGCGCCGCGACGTCTCCACGATTCGAGATCGAGGAAAGGCCGGGCCGAGCTCCCGGCCGTTCGCTCGGGCCGCGTCGGCGAGCACCGCTTCGACGATGGACTCGAGCCGGACGGCATCACGATTGGTGAGCACGGCGACGCCGAGTCGTCGCCCCGATATCACGCGCCAGATGGCGCTGTAGCCCGTGGATGAGCCGGGGTGCCACGCCGACTCTTCATTGTGGAAACGATCGAGGAAGGCTCCGGCCCCATATGCGGCGCTGTCAGGTTGGCCGGGCACCTCGACTCGCCGCTCGAAGACGCTGCGGACCACCCCAGGCGAGAGGGGGGCGCCATCGACGCTCACGAGCGCCGCGAGGAACCGCGCCATGTCGTCGCCGTTCGACCAGAGGTATCCGGCAGGCCAGAGCCGCGTGTCGTTCGACGGCTCCGTCACTGGCACTCCCATCGTGCCCGGACTGCCGCTATGTCCTGGTGCGTACGGTTTGGCCATTGCCTCGCGCGGCCGCATTGTGCTCGACGTCATGCCCAGCGGCGCGAGGATCTCCGATCGCAACAGTAGGGCAAAGGGCCGGCGTGCTGCTCCCTGCGCTGCGGCACCCGCGAGGGCAAAGCCGGGATTCGAGTACGAAAACGCAGCCCCCGCCGGCAGCCCCTGGAGTGAATCCGGGATCGCCGCCACATAGCGCGCGAGCTCCGCCTCGTTGTCGGAGCCGTCGTTGCCGGGAAGGTCGGCGAGTCCAGAGCGCTGGGCGATCAGATCGCGCGTCGTGAGCGCCCCGATCGCGGCGTGCAGCCCAGGGAGGTAGGTGCGCACGGGAGCGTCGAGGTCGAGGCGCCTGTGAGCCGCAAGTTGCTCTGCGAGCAGCGCAGTGAACGTCTTCGTCACCGACCCGACCTGCAACAGGTGCTGCGTGGTGAGCGGCGCGCCCGTCGTCGCGTTCGCGACGCCCCACGCCCGGCGCAGTCGGACGCCAGATGCGTCGACCACCACCACCACGACACCGGGAATCCCCTTGGCCGCCATCTCGCGCGCGATGACACTGTCGGCGCTCCTGAACCCCTCGGCCTGCGCCTGGGACAACAAGGGGAAGGCAAGGATGAGGGTTGCGAGCGCTCGACGCATGACGTTCACCGTTGGTGAGTTCCCACAAAGAGGGCGTTGCCCACCGCGCGCTCCCCGGTGGGATCGGACGGATAGTTGACGACGCGCCCGCGGATCCAGAGGGTGGACGAGCCACCACCATCGAGGTTCATCGCATCCCACGCACCCAGCGCGAGCAGCGCGTCCCCGAGTTCGCGGAGGGACATCCCGACGCTCCACGGGCGTCGTCCATCCACCACCACCATGAGCAGGGTCGTGGAATCGCGCGCAATGGCAAGGGCACTCCGCGGGTGGCGGTTCTCGCCAAAGCGAGGGAAGGTGCCTTCGAGACTGTCGGCGATCCCCCCGACGTTGCGGCCGGACTGCACGACCCGAGGCCATCCTCCCACCACGGCGCGGGGTGCGACGGCACTTCCGGCGATCCGATGCGTGACCTTCACGATGGCGCCGGCCCGCGCCACCTCGGCCACGAACGCCACGGCCTCGGTGCCCGTCCCACTGAGGACGATGCCGTGCGGAGGAATGGACGTGC
>JACMLI010000717.1 GCA_014379705.1 Gemmatimonadaceae bacterium | reverse complement strand
TCCCTGCCGCAGCTCTTCCGCTATGAGCGGCAGCAGAAGGGCCGGCTGCGCGAGCACTTCCAGCTTAATGTCGACATCTTCGGCGAGGCCGACGTCGCGGCCGACGCCGAGCTCCTGGCCGTGGCGTGCGGGATCATGCGCGCGTGTGGCCTCGGGCCGGAGGACGTGCGCGCGCGCGTGTCCGATCGACGGCTGCTGACCGCGCTGGTGAAGGCCCTGGGCGTGACCGACGTCCAGGTGCCGCTGGTGTTCGCCGCGGTCGACAAGGTCGGGCGCGACACGTACGACGCACTCGTCCGCCGGATGACCGAGGGCGGCGTGGACAAGGACGTGGCCGAGGAGGTGCTGACCCTCGTCGAGGGCACGCGCGGCATGAAGGGCCTCGACTTCGCCAGGACCCTGACGGGCGACGCGGCGGTGCAGGCCATCGTCGACAACTTCGACGAGTACTTCGAGTTGCTCGAGGCGCACGGTGTGCGCGAATACGTGGAGCTCGACCTCACGATCGTCCGGGGGCTGGCGTACTACACGGGCATCGTCTTCGAGCTGTTCGATGCGACCGGGGAGTTCCGGGCCATCTGCGGTGGCGGGCGCTACGACACCCTGCTGCAGTCGTTAGGCGGCGTGGACATGCCCGCCCTGGGCTTCGGCATGGGTGATGTCGTGCTCAGCGAGCTGCTCAAGGCCCGCGGCAAGATGCCGAGCGGCGCCCCGGAGATCGACTATTGGGTGGCGCCGCGGGAGGACGAAGACCGACTCGACGCCCTTCGCGTGGCGACGCGGCTGCGCGCAGCCGGCGCGCGCGTGGAGAGTCCCCTCAAGGACCAGGCGCTCGCGAAGCAGCTCAAGGCGGCAAACGCCGTGGGGGCCCGGGACGTCGTCTTCGTCGGCAAGAGCTTCGGCACAAACGATGAAGTGGAGATCAAGTCGCTCGCCGATGGTTCGCAGGAAGTGATGCGCGTCGACGACCTCGCGCTGCGCTTTCGCGACCGTCACCGCAGCGCCAACGATCGACCGTGACGCCCGTCGTCACCGTCCTCATCGCAGCGGCTCCCATGTCGATGGGCATGGATGCCTGCCCTCTGCCATCTGAAACCTGCCATCTCACGCATGAGTGATGACAAGAAACTGACCTCCCGCGCCGAGGACTTCAGCGCGTGGTACAATGAGGTCGTCCTCCGCGCCCAGCTCGCGGACTACTCGCCGGTGCGCGGGTGCATGGTAATCCGTCCCGATGGCTATGGCATCTGGGAGCGCATGCAGCGCGCGCTCGACGACCAGTTCAAGGCCACCGGGCACCGCAATGCGTACTTCCCGCTCCTGATCCCCGAGAGCTTTCTCCGCAAGGAGGCCGAGCACGTCGAAGGCTTCGCGCCCGAGGCGGCGGTCGTCACGCACGGCGGCGGCAAGAAGCTCGACGAACCGCTCGTCATCCGCCCGACCTCGGAGACGATCATCTATTCGATGTTCGCCAAGTGGGTGCAGAGCTACCGCGACCTCCCGATCCTGATCAACCAGTGGGCGAACGTGGTCCGCTGGGAAATGCGCACGCGGCTGTTTCTTCGTACCCTCGAGTTTCTCTGGCAGGAAGGGCACACCGCGCACGTCACGCACGACGAGGCCGAGGTCGAGACGCTCATGATCCTCGGGCTCTACCGGAGGTTCATGGAAGAGCACATGGCCATGCCGGTGCTCACGGGCCTCAAGACGCACAGCGAGAAGTTCGCGGGCGCACTGCGCACCTATTCCTGCGAAGCCATGATGCAGGACAACAAGGCGCTCCAGGCGGGCACCTCGCACAACCTCGGCCAGAACTTCTCCAGGGCGTTCGAGCTGCAGTTCCAGTCCGAGTCCGGTGGGATGGAGTTCGCCTGGAACACCAGTTGGGGCGTCTCCACGCGCATGATCGGCGGCCTGGTCATGACCCACGGCGACGACAACGGCTTGCGCATTCCCCCGAAGCTCGCGCCCACCGAAGTGGTGATCGTCCCGATCTGGAAGTCGGACGAAGAGCGCGCGCGACTGCTCGAAGCCGCAAACAACGTGAAGCAGGCGCTCACGTCGTGGACCGGCCGTGGCCATGATGGCATTCGTGTGCACGTCGATGCGCGCGAAGGGATCAAGCCGGGCGCCAAGTACTACGAGTGGGAACTGCGCGGCGTGCCGCTGCGCCTCGAGCTCGGCCCTCGCGACCTGCAGTCCAACTCGTGCATGGTCGCCCGGCGCGATGGCAACTTCATCGGACCCGCGCCGGCAGAGGTGCCCGGCGGCAAGGCGCCGAGCAGGAAGGCGGTGCTCTCGCTCGACGGCCTCCCGACCGCCATCAACGACATACTGACGACGATCCAGTCGGACATGCTCGCCGCCGCCCTCGCGCGTCGCGAGGCGAACAGCCACCGCGAGCCCATGACGTACGACACGTTCAGGGAGCTGATGGAGGGGGACGGTGGCTTCGTGTACGCCGGTTGGAATGGCGATCCGGCGATCGAGGCGAAGGTGAAGGAAGAGACCAAGGCCACGATTCGTTGCATCCCGGATGCCGAGTTCCGTTCGAAGGATGCCCCGACGACGTGCATGGTCACGGGTGAGCCGGCGAAGCACGAGGTCGTGTGGGCGAAGGCGTACTGACCTCCGCTCCCGCCTTTGCGCGGGTCGATGGGACACTCCACGGTGAGCGGGTGGCGCTCGACGCGCTCGCTGCCGCCGTGGGCACCCCCGTGTACGCCTACAGCACGGCGACCATTGCGGCCCGTTTCAGCCAGCTCGATGCCGTGCTCGCCCCGGTGCCGCACCGCATCCACTACGCGTGCAAGGCCAACGGCAACCTCGCGATCCTGTCGCTCCTGCGCAGCCTGGGGGCGCGGGTCGACGTGGTGTCGGGTGGCGAATTGTATCGCGCGCAACGGGCCGGCTTTCCGGCCTCCGACATCATCTTCGGTGGCGTGGGCAAGTCGGAAGCCGAGTTGCGCGAGGCGCTCACCGCGGGCGTACACCTCATCTCCGTGGAGTCTGAAGCGGAGTTGCGCCTGCTCGACGCGCTGGCGTCGGAGCGCGGGACCATCGCGCGCGTCGGGTTGCGCGTGAACCCCGAGGTCGCCGTCGAGAGCTTCCACGAGTACATCAAGACCGGCGAGAAGGGAAACAAGTTCGGCGTGCCCTTTGACCAGGCGGGCGCCGTGGCGCGCGTGGCCGTCGCCCTGCCTAACGTGCGGCTCGTGGCGATCGGCATGCACATCGGCTCGCAGCTCTCGCAGCTGCAGCCCTATGGTGACGGCCTCGATCGCCTCGAAGCCCTGATCGCCGACCTGCGAGCTGACGGCGTCGACACCCTCGAGCACGTCGACATCGGTGGCGGGATCTTCGTGCCGTACGACGACGAACCCCCGGCCGACCTCGAAGCCTACGCCGCGCTGATCGTCCCGGCCGTCCAGCGCATGGGTCTCGAGCTGATCATCGAGCCTGGTCGCTTCCTCGTCGCCGAGTCGGGCGTCCTGCTGACGCGCGTGCTCTACCGGAAGCGCAGCGGCGGCCGCGAGCTGCTCATCACCGACGCCGGCATGACCGATTTGCTGCGCCCATCGCACTACGACGCGTACCATCGGATCTGCGCCGTGGTGCACGCCCCCACGCAGGGGACGTTCGACGTGGTCGGCCCGATCTGCGAGAGCGGGGACTTCCTGGCGATTGATCGCGAGATGGACGACGTGGAGGCAGGCGCGCTGCTCTGCGTCTGCACCACGGGGGCGTACGGCTACAGCATGGCCTCCAACTACAACGCGC
>JACMLI010000716.1 GCA_014379705.1 Gemmatimonadaceae bacterium | reverse complement strand
CGTTCGGGCCCATGATCGCCCGGGCGCGCACCGGAGTCGCGGCCATGCCAACCGTGCTGGCGCCACGATGGTCGCGCCGACGCGTGCTCGCATGGGGTGCGCCGCTGCTGGTAGCGGCTGGCCTGGGGGCGATCCTCGTCATCCCCGATCGACTCAAGGACCAGGAGTTCGACCGCACGGTGGCGGAGTGGTCGCGCACCGAGGGCACGTTCCGGTCACCTACCGATGGGTTGCTTGCCGTGCCGGGATCGGAGTTCCTGGGACGCGGCCCGTCCGTCGCTGGCTCCGCTGGGAGAGGCTCATGACCATGCATCGCTCCATCGCCCTCGCCTGCCTCTGTGCGGCGCTCGCCGTCGCGCCGTCGGGGGCCGGGGCCCAGTCCGTGCCGAGCGTGGACGATCCGATCGCCCGCGCGCTCTTTGAGCCGGAACTGATCATGAAGCACCGGCGCGCGATCGCGCTCACCGACGACCAACGCGACGCCATCTCGCGGCTCATCCGGGACTTGCAGGGCCAGGTCGTGAGCCTGCAGTGGGACCTCAAGGAGCACACCGAGGCCCTCTCCACGGAACTCAACCGGCCGCGCGTGGACCTCGATCGAGCGCAGGACCAGATGGGCCGCGTGATGCAAGCCGAGCGACGCATCAAGGAGGCCCACCTGACGCTGCTCATCCGCATCAAGAACGTGCTCAAGCCGGAACAGCAGGAGAGCCTGAAGAAACTGCGGTCGGAGGTTCCGTAGCGTCGGACGCTACTTCGGCCACCAGATGATCCCGACGCCGAAGCGTACGGACGTGGCCTCGATCTCCAGGTTCTGCAGGGCCACGCCGCCCAGGTCAATTTCGGTGAACTGACCGCCCGTCACCTTCAGGTTTACGTCGAAGGCCAGCGTCTGCCGGAAGAACGTGGACACCCCACCGCCCACCGTGAAGGCACCGCCATTGAAGTCCACCTTCCCGGCGTCCTGTCCGTTGACCCTGGCGTCCTTCACCGACACCACGCGCGCGCCGGCGGACGTCTCGAGGTAGGGTACCCAGCGTCGCAGCGAATTCGCGAAATGAAAGCGGGCTCCAACTTCGGCGTGCGCCATGCTCCACGCGCCGGTGAGCCCGGCGCCATTCCCCTGCTCCTCGGGGATCTCGATCTCCGAGCCGTCGATGTGCACGAAGCCCGTCACGATGCGGTTGAAGCCATAGCCGAGTCGCGCGCTCAGTCCGCCGCCCGATCGCGTATCGTTCCCCTCCGTCGCGAGGGAAGTCCCGATCACGTGCACGCCGACCGAGAGGCCACGGGTGGTGGAGACCTGAGACTGCAGCATCGATGGCAGCGCGCAGGCCGCGGCAAGCGTTGCGAGCTGGAAGAGTCGGCGGGAGTCACGGGACATGGCGGTCGCCCTGGAGCGAAGGGGAAGGTTCCTCCAGCGAGCGCGTCGCGGGAGGCACAAGGGAAAATACTCGGCGACGCGACGACGTCGCGATGACGCGGTGCACGTATGCACGAAGGGGTGCCCCTGGTGGGGCACCCGTGCGTGGCGCGACGGCAGGGGGAGCGTCAGAGAACCCAGCCAAGGAGCAGCAACTTTTCGACCGGCTTCACCAGGTCCTCGACCAGGTCGAAGACATCGTCGGACATCGAGACGATGGCCACGACTACCAGCAGCTCCTGTTCAGTGAGGGGCTGTCCAGTGGGTCCGCGCAGCGTGGGCGACTTCGCGTTCCCCGTGACGGTAACGAAGGGGTTTCCGTTCAGCTGGATCGCGCCATCGAGCTGCTGGTCACGCTCCTCCATCTCGACGCGGAGGGAATTTTCGCCGTGCCGCAGTGTGAGGGAGATGGTTCCGTCGCCCCCCTCACCCTCCTTCACGCCGCGCACCTTGCCCACGGCGGTGAAGCCGCGAGGCGTGACGGCGAGCTCGAAGTCGGCGTCGATGCGGGTCTCGCCAGCCACCTGGCGTGCGGCGACGTCGATCGTGAAGGCCAGTCGCGTACCCTGTGCGTCCTGGACGAACCCCTCGACATCGATCTCGCCGCCATCGGCGCGCAGGTCAGCGCGGGTGCGGTAGTCGAGGATCGTGCGGCCGCGCTCGACCACAATGAGGCGCAACGTGATGGCGTTCCCCGTGCTGCCGCCCTCGTCGAGCAGGTCAGCGTGGCCGATCTCCCGCGCGACGATGGGGCGTCCGGCGGCGTCAACTTCGTAGATGATGAAGCGCGTGCCGTTTGCCGGGGCACCGGTTCGCCTTGGATCAATGACATAGCGATCGAGGACGGGGTCGTAGACCAGCGTGCGGCCGAGGTGCACGGGAGAGATGACGGTGCGCGCGAGTGTCGTGCCGCCTGTGCGTGCCGCGGCCAATTCGCGGAAGAACCCCACGGCGAAATCCCGACCGGAGTGCCTGGTGGAGAGCCCGGGAAGTCCGGCGACGGCGCCAACGGCAGCGGTCGATGCCAGCGGCGATCGCCCCCCCAGCGCCTGAAAGCCTGCCCATCCGCTCGTCGCAAAGACGTCCTGCATCGCCTTGTAGTCGGCGAGCGCGGCCTGTGTGTCCAGCTTGTTGCCCGCGGCGGGTCCCGTGGCCTGTTCGCAAGCCGCGAGCCCAGTAAGCAGGACCAGCGAGAGTGCGGCGCGATGACGGCGGGTCCAACTCGATGAAGGTCCGACCATATGATCCCCCCGCCCTCGGCGGTCGTGTGGTTGCGAAATGAGTGTCGGGGATGTGTGGGGTGGACGGTGGGTCCATATGACAGGCAATTCAACGATGTCCCGGCGAGGGCAGCATATTTCGCCTGAGATGACTTCCCGGGACGCCGCGCTGCGGAGGATCAACGTCCTCCATACTGTTGTATGGGCGTTCTTCGCGGGCTGTATCCTGGCGATTCCCGTGATGTCGTGGCGTAGGAGTCATGGGGCGGTGCTCGTCCTCGTCCTGGTCGTCCTCGTGGAATGCCTGGTGCTGCTGGCCAATCGCTGGAGTTGTCCCCTGACAACTGTTGCCGCGCGATACACGGATGATCGTCAGGACAACTTCGACAACTATCTGCCGCTGTGGCTCGCGCGGTACAACAAGCACATCTTTGGCGGACTCTTTGGGGCCGGGCTCGTGTTCGCACTCGCCAGGTGGCGCGGCTGGATCTAGGTCCGCTCGTGACGACACATGACTGAAGCGGCGCCTGTGCCGCGGGGGCCGGGGGCTCGACGAGTCTTCGTGCTGGGCGCGACCGGCACGATCGGTCGTGCAACGGTACGCGCGCTCGTGCGGCGTGGGCACGACGTCGTATGCCTTGTGCGGCCGCGCAGCCATGACGGCGGTGCTGCGGGCATCCCTCGCGATCTTGCGGAACTGCTTGCCGGTGCCACGATCCGCATTGGCGACGCAACGGACCCGCAATCGTTGTCGCACGATGGATTCGCTGGCGAGCGCTTCGACGTGTTGCTCTCGTGCATGGCGTCGCGCACCGGGACACCGAAGGACGCGTGGGCGATCGACCACAGGGCGCACGTGCACGCGCTCCGCGAGGCGCAGCGCGCGGGCGTCACGCACATGGTGCTGCTCTCCGCGATCTGTGTGCAGAAGCCCCGGCTCGCCTTCCAGCAGGCGAAGCTGGCCTTCGAGCGAGAGCTGATCGGCTCGGGGGTGACGTATTCGATCGTCCGGGCGACGGCGTTCTTCAAGTCGCTCTCGGGGCAGGTCGAGCGCGTGCGACGCGGCAAGCCGTTTCTTGTCTTCGGCGATGGCACGCTGACCGCGTGCAAACCCATCAGCGACGACGACCTCGCTGGCTATCTCGCCGATTGCATTGCTGACGCGAGCCGGCACAACCGGGTGCTGCCGATCGGTGGGCCGGGACCTGCGATCACGCCGCGCCAGCAAGGCGAGCACCTCTTCTCGCTTCTGGGTCGCCCGCCACGTTTCAGGCACGTGCCGGTCGCAGTGCTCGACGCGATCATCGCCGTGCTGGGCACGCTCGGCCGCGTCGTTCCGGCGCTTGCGGACAAGGCGGAGTTGGCGCGCATCGGTCGCTATTACGCCACCGAGTCGATGCTGGTGCTCGACGCGGCCGCGGGCCGGTACGACGAAGGCGCGACCCCGTCGACGGGGTCCGAGACGCTTTTCGACTACTACGCGGCGTTGGTTCGTAGCGGTGCGCGAGCGGAGCGCGGGGACCACGCCGTGTACTAGGTGCCATTCGGGGAGGGCCCCTTGCCGCCGCGATGCACCGACCCCAGTCTGGGTCATCCCCTTCCTGCCTCCTGATGCGCCGCCTGCCTGTCCTGCTGCTCGCCCTGGTCCCCGCCGTCGTCCACGCCCAACGCGCGCCGGTGACCAGCGGCCAGCGACCGTATGTGAGCGTCGACGCGCCCGTGGTCGCCCTTACGCACGCTCGCGTGGTCGATGGAACCGGTGCGGCGGCGCGCGAGGACCAGACGATCGTGCTCCGCGACGGCCTCATCGCCGCTTCGGGCCCCACAACCCAGGTGCCGATTCCCGCTGGCGCCACCGTGATCGACCTTGCCGGGCACACCGTCACGCCGGGGTTTGTCGGCCTCCACGAGCACACGTACTTCTCGCAGGGTAGCCGCACCACGCAGATGACGACCAGCGGGCCACTGGCGTACCTCGCCTTGGGGCTCACGACGATCCGCACGGGTGGGAGCATGTTTCCGTACCAGGAACTCAACATGCAACGCGCCGTGCAGCGCGGCGACCTGCCGGGTCCGCGGATGCACATCACCGGCCCCTACCTGAATGGAACAGCCGGCGTGGGCTCGATGAACCGCGGGCTCGCTTCGCCCGCCGAGGCGCGGCGCGTGGTCGCGTACTGGGCGGAAGAGGGAGCCACGTGGCTCAAGCTTCAGGGGAACATCTCGCGGGCGATCGCTGCCGCGGTGATCGACGAGGCGCACAAGCACCGCATGCAGGTCACGGGGCACCTCTGCTCCCTGAGCTTTGCCGACGCCGCGGCCATCGGCATCGACGCCCTCGAGCACGGCTTCATCACCAACAGCGCCTACGTGCCCGGCAAGCAACCCGATGTGTGTCCGGCGGAAAACATGCGCATCCAGGCCGATGTCGACGGGAAGAGCGCCGAGGTGCAGGCGTCGATCCGCGACCTCGTGGCAAAGAAGGTCGCGCTCACGTCCACGCTGGCGGTCTACGAGACGTTCATGGCCGATCGCGCGAAGCTGAATCCGCGGGCGATGGAGCTGCTCGCACCCGACACGCGTCGCGAAGTCGAGGTCACGCATGCGTCGCTCGGGAAGGAAGGGTTGATCGTTCCCACGCGACTCCTCGAGAAGATGATGGAGTGGGAGCGGGACTTCGTGCGCGCCGGTGGCTTGTTAGGCGCCGGGGTTGATCCGTGGGGGACCGGCATGCTGCCGGGCTTTGGGGACCTGCGCAACTATGAACTCCTGGTGGAGGCGGGCTTCCCGCCGCCCGAGGCGATCCGGATCATGAGCCTCAACGGCGCGACGATCCTGCGTGAACAGGCCCAACGCGGCAGCATCGAGCCGAAGAAGGTGGCCGACCTCGTGGTGATCCGCGGGAACCCCGTCGCGACGCCGTCGGACATCTACAACGTGGTAACGGTCTTCCGTGACGGCGTGGGATACGACTCCGCGAAGCTGCTGGCCGCGGCGAAGGGGCTGGTGGGCGTGCGCTAGCGGGCGCTCCCTGTCTCTCAAGGGGTAGGTCGAGGTACGCCCAGAGGGCTGGCAAGAAGGGCCCGCGTGGGGAATGTCGGAAAGGCGTCTCCCTTCCAATAATTCCCGCACCAACCCGTGCCTGAGACGCCCGATGGAAAATCCCATTGCAAAGTGGTCCGACGAGGAGGCGTTGCGATTCGTAGGGAGCTTCGACGGTCCCATTGATCCCCTGCCGCCGCGTTTCACGACCTCGAGCGAAGTTCTGCCCGGGAGTCCGGAGCGTATCGAGCGTCAGGGCGGGAGCGAAGCGACACCGCGAGTCAGGGAAGGCACACACTGGGGCACACGTTGGCCTCGGGAGACCCCCCGCGAGCGGGCGAGTTGAGGGCGGCGGACCAGGGCTGACCCCCGACTTCGCGGCAACGATGGCGCGACCTGCTTCGGCAGGCCGCGCCGTTGTCGTTCCGGGCAGACGGGCGGGGCGTACTTTACACCGGCGCTCGAACGCTCACGCGCTCACACGCTCCCACGCTCGGCTCAATTGCCGCCTCAATTCTCCTCCATCCGTGGCCTCGTTCAGGCGGTGCGCCGCCGACGCGTCTCGCCGACCGAACTCGTGCAGGACTGCCTCGCGGCAATCGAGCGGGACCAGGGCCGGCTCAACGCCTTCATCACCGTCACGGCGGAGTCCGCCCTTACTGCCGCCCGTACGATGGAGCGGCGCCTGGCGAAGGGAAGCGACGTGGGGATCCTCGCTGGTGTCCCGCTGGCAGTGAAGGACCTCCTGCTGACGAAGGACGCGCCCACGACGGCCGGCTCGCGCATCTATGGGGATGGTCTTCCCGCCGTGGACGACGCGCCGGTGGTGGCGCGTATGCGCCGGGCCGGTGCCCTCGTCGTGGGAAAGGCGAACCTGCACGAGGTTGCGTTAGGCGTGACCACGGTCAATGAGCACTTCGGCGCGGCGCGCAACCCCTGGAACACGGCGCACGTCTCGGGAGGCTCGAGCGGGGGGTCAGCCGTGGCCGTGGCGGCCGACCTGTGTCCCGCCGCCATCGGGACGGACACGCGGGGGTCGATCCGCATTCCAGCGTCGTGCTGCGGCATCACCGGGTTCAAGCCGACGTTCGGACTCGTCCCCGTCGAAGGTGTCGTCCCCCTCGCGTTCTCCCTCGACCATGTGGGTCCGATGGCCCGCAGCGCCGATGACTGTGCCCTGCTGCTCGCAGCCATGCTCGGGGGTGGCCGGGCGCGTGAGGCGCTGGCACGGGCGGCTCGCGGGGCGACGAAGCGCCTCGTGGTCGGCATCAGCGAATACCACCTGCGCGACATGGATGCGGCCGTGGCCAAGGTGATCGACGCGGCCCTGAAGGAGCTCCGGCCCCTGGTCAAGGACGTCAGGGCGGTGCGCATCCCCGAACTCGACCTCGCCCAGGACGCGTCCATCGTGATTGGCGGCGCCGAGGCCGTGGCGTTCCACGACGACAACCTGCGCAATCACCCGGAGCGCTATGGCCCACTCGTGAGGAAGCGCCTCGAGGGGGGCTACCAGCGAAGTGCGCTCGAATACGTGCGCGCGATCCAGGCCCAGGTCACCGTCAAGGTCGCCTACGCCGCGGCGTTCCAGGAGGTGGACCTGTTGGTGGGGGCGACGCTTCCCGCCGTGCCGGCGCGGATCGACGAGCACCACGTACTGATCAACGGCCTGGAGGCGAACACGATCGAGTCGTCCACGCGATTCAACTCGCCGCAGAACATGGCGGGGATCCCGGCCATGTCGGTTCCTGCAGGCTTTGCCGGCGGACTCCCGGTGGGATTGCAGGTCATCGGTCCGGCCGGGGCCGATGACCGGGTATTGGCCCTCGGTGGCGCGTGGCAACGTGCGACTGACTGGCACGGGCGCCGGCCGCCGGCGTCGACGATGTAACGGCCGGGCCCCGTTGGCCGTAGTAAGTTGACTTCCACCGCCCGCACCACCCCAATGACTGCCCCTGCGACTCCTCTTTCGGACATCGAGATCCAGCGTGAGCTGGGCGCCCTGACCGGCTGGACCCGGAAGGGCAACACGCTCACGCGCACCTTCGCGTTTCCCACCTTTCCGGCGGGGATCGAATGGGTCCGCCGCGTCTCCGAAGTCGCCGAGCTGCGCGACCATCATCCTGACATCGACATCCGGTACACGAAGATCACGCTGTGCCTGTCGACGCACTCGGCGGGGGGGATTACGGCCAAGGACTTCGAGCTCGCCAGGGGGATTGAGGCCATCTAGAGCCTTCAGATGGCAGATGGCAGATGGCAGTTTTACAAGGAAGGGCCCGCGAAGCGGGCCCTTCAGCGTTGTAGCCAACTACCATCTACCATTTATCATCTGCCGTTCCGGTCAGTTTCGGCTACGGCCGCCTAACAAGTTCAGGATGGCGAGGAACATGTTGATCAGGTCGAGATAGATCGCGACCGCGGCCTGCACATAGTCGTCGGGACCAAACACGTTCTTGAGGCGCCACGTGTCGAAGACGAGGAGGCCGCCGAAGATGAACACCGCTCCTGCGGAGAGCCACAGCGACGCGGTCTGGTTGCGGAAGAAGAGGTTGAGCAGCGAGGTCGCGATCAGGACCCAGAGGCCAACCGTGAAGAAGCCGCCGAGGGCACTGAAGTCGCGACGGGAGACGAACGCGTACAAGGTGAGCACGCCGAAGGTCGATCCGGTCAACAACGCGGCTTGTCCGACCACGCCGGGTGCAGCGAGCGAGTACGCGTAGATGATGGGAGAAATCGCGACGCCCTCGATGGCGGCGAACATGAACACCAGGCCGAGGTTCGCCGGGAACGCATTGCGCAGCTTGAGCGCGAGCATCAGCGGCGCGAAGGTCAGGATCGCCGTGATGAATGGATGCCGCGCGACCGAAGCCATGATGGCCGGCTGCGACAGCCCGAACCACACGCCCCCCATCGTCACGAGGACCGAAGCAAAAACGAGCGAGTACGTACGGCGAACGAGCGTGGCTCGCTCGGTGCCCGTACGGACGACGACTGGTGCGATGAGCGGGCGGAAAGTGGCGCCCATGGAAACACTCCGACGTTGGTCTGCCTCAAAGATAAGCTCGGGGCACTCGTCCGTCATCCCGCCCGGCGGCCTGCTTGGATGGCAGATGGCAGATGGCAGAGTACTCGCCGGCGGGAGCCGCCGGTATCGCTTTGGCTGCCGACACTGGGCCCTGCCTCCGCAGGGGCGACGAAGCGGGGAGCAAGCCAGTGCGCTTATCCAACGCAGAAGGGCCCGCGCACCCGGGGCCGTGCGTGCATTTAGTGCCACTGCCCACTGCCGGCGCCCGGGTATCATGTGTTACGGAGCTCCTAGGAGGCGGTGTGCG
>JACMLI010000715.1 GCA_014379705.1 Gemmatimonadaceae bacterium | reverse complement strand
TCGCACCCCGCGGCGCCGACGCACGTTCCGCGTGCGCGCTTCGTCGTCGCGCGCAATCGAGTCGAGGCGTCGACGTTGGTCGGTGTCGAGGACGCGGCGCGCATCGGCGCGGGCGACCTCGTTGTTTGCTCGCATCGCGTCGATCGACGGGCGTGCCCAGCGATTGAATCGCTCCAGGGCCTCGGCGTCCTTCTGGTTGATGCCGTTGCGATCCCCGAGATCGATGCCGGCGAGGGAGCGCAGCGAATCGAGGCGCGCCACGAATGGCGCGTTGGTCTCGCGGAGCCGTCGACGGATATCCATGAGGTGGTACCGCTGGTTCTCGCTCAGGGCGAGTTCGTGCGACACTTCCAGGAAGAACGAGATCGGTTCACCATCGGCGAGGTCGAACGTGTAGAAGCCGCGCGGTCCCTCGAACGGTGGAGCGGCGCCACGCTGCGCGTGCGCGGCCACGGGAAGCCACGTGACGAGGAACGCCAGTGTGACGATGAGGGAACGCTGCATCCTGACACCTCACTCGCAGACATGGCGGGAAGACACGCCCTGTCCTTCCCTGCCACTCCGTGAGACACTGCTGGTCCTGCTTGCCCTAGTGCTTCTCGGCGGCCGGGGCGTGCTCGGCGGCGGCGGGGGCGTGCTGGGCGCTCCCGCGCGTCTGCGCGGTGACGTCGTTAGGTGAATGGTACGTCCGGCTCTTGATGAACCCGGCGAGCAGGAAGGCGCCCACCGCCATGGCGGTGATCATTCCGGCAACGCCCCACCCTTGAGAAAAATTCGGCTTGTCGCTCGTGGCCATGCAGTCCCCTGGTCTGGTTGGCGCCCCGTTCGGCGCCGGTGCGGGAATCTACGCGCCTGCCACCCCGTCGGAGGAGTCCCCCGCACCGCCGAAGGCCGCTCGCTCCAGGAGGGCGAGCACCTCGAGTGCGGTGGAGGCGCCTCGATCACGGGCATACCACTCTCGCTTCTGCCGTGACCGGTCGGCCGGTGCCAGCGTCGGGCCAACCTCGTAGCCCCACGCCTGCAGGAGGCGCGGCCGTGGGCCCCACCATCCATGCTCCCGGAACGCCTCGTCGAGAACCATCACCACGGGGATCGACCGGGTCCCCCGCGTGAGGTGGGCCTGCATGAGGTCCTCGTTGGTGTCGCGACGAAGAACGCGCAGGTCGATCGACGGAGCGCGCTCGATGAGGCGGGCGACCACCGGAAGCGCCTGGACCGCGTCGCCGCACCAGTCCTCCGCGAGACAGAGCAAGTGCCATGCGCCCGGCAGCGCACGCGCCCTTTCCTGCAGGGCCTCCTCTACACGGGTGAGTCGATGCACCCCGCGCCAGAACTCCTGATTCTTTGTCGCGGCCTCGATGAACGCTTCGAGCGTCGACGCGTCCGCATAGCGACTTGCCAGGAACTCGGTACCGGGAGGTTGCATCCGGGGTAGGGAGGGAAGTGCGGGCATGCTGCGCGCGTCCTGTGATTGTAGTCACTCGTTCGCGGCACCCTTTGCTGTACCAGTGTATCCAGTTGTGTCCATCTACTCGTCAGGCTGGTTTCCTGGTTACAGGGCTGGGTACTGGGACTGGCGTACTCGTTTCTGCTTACTGAGACTGGCGAACTGGGTACTGGACTGGTGCTTGAACTACACTGGGTACTCGACTCCGTCCCGCGGTAGCGAGTCGTGCCCCAGTACCCAGTCCCCCAGTCCCCCAGTTCCAGTCGAGTACCCAGTCCCGAGATCCAGTAGGCAGAAACCAGTTGGCCAGTCCCAGTACCCAGTCCTGTAACCAGTAACCAGGCGTGCGTCCCCACCTGGCTGGTTTCTGGACTGCTTGCGTGGTTTCCCCGGCTTTCCAGCGGCCGTGGCCTCACTTCCGTGGCCAGGCTAGCTTCGCCACCTGGCGTTCCGAGCCTTCGCCCGTCGCGATATGGAGCTGATGTCTTGATGGTGCGTTTTCTCTCGGGCACGCTGTTTCTGGCCGCGACCCTCGTCCCCGTCATGTCCCACGCGCAACGCGTTGCCTATCCACCGTCCCGCGCGGTGGACGTGTCCGATGACTACCACGGCACGCGCGTGCTCGATCCCTTCCGCTGGCTCGAGGACCTGGGGAGCGACTCGACGAAGGCATGGGTCGGGGCACAGCATGCCGTGACGACGCAGTGGCTGGCGGCATTTCCGATGCGCGATCGCATCCGGGCGCGCCTGACCGAGCTCTGGAACTACCCACGCGTGAGCGTACCGCATCGCCTGTCCAACGGCGTGCTCTTTCACCAGCGGAACTCGGGGCTGCAGAAGCAGGCCGAGATCGTCGCCCGCTCGGCGCCGGGGACGCCGGCGCGGTTGATCCTCGACCCCAACGCGCTGAGTCCCGATGGGTCGGTCGCGGTGTCGCAGTGGTTGCCCTCACCGGATGGTCGCCATCTCGCCTACGCCCTCTCCGAAGGGGGCGCGGACTGGCAGGACGTGCACATTCGCCAGGTGCGCACGGGCAGCGACCTGCCTGACGTGTTGCGCTGGGTCCGGTTCTCGGGGTTGTCGTGGACGCGCGATGGCAAGGGCTTCTTCTACTCGCGCTACCCCGCGCGAGACGAAGCCAACCGGCTGAGTGCATCGCTCGAACACCACAAGCTCTACTACCACCGGCTCGGCACGGAGCAGTCCGAGGACGTGCTCGTCTTCGAACGCCCTGACCTGCCCACGTGGTTCGTCTTCGGGGCGACGAGCGATGACGGCCGCTTCGCCTTCGTGTACCTCAGCCAGGGGGCCGACGCCCGCAACCGGCTCTACGTCATCCCGTTAGGCGACCCGCTCGCCCCGAACGTGACGGCGACGCCGATCCCGCTCGTCGAGACCGACGACGGCGAATACACGATCGTCGGCAACATCGGCCAGCGCCTCTTCATGCGCACGGACCTCGATGCCCCGCGGCGGCGCGTGGTCGCCGTGGACCTGTCGTCGCCGGCGCGGGCGTCGTGGCAGACGGTGATCAAGGAGGGCGAGTCCGCGATCGCCGACATCGCACTCACCTCGGCCGCGCTCGTCGTCCACCGGCTCGTCGACGTGACGAGCGAACTGACGCTCTACACGCCCGAGGGCAAGCGCCTCGGCGACGTGGCGCTGCCGGGGCCGGGCACGGTCGCCAGCATCAGCGCGTCGACCGACGTCTCCACGTTCTACTACGCGTTCACGTCGCACCTCACGCCGAGCACCGTGTACCGGTACGATGCGCGGGCGAAGCAGAGCGTCCCCTTCGACCCCCCGCGCCTCGCCTTCGACCCGGCGCTCTACGAGACGCGCCGCGTGTTCGCGCCGTCGCGGGACGGCACACGCGTTCCGTTGTTTGTCAGCTCACGCAAGGGGATCGCGCGCGACGGCAGCCACCCGACGCTGCTCTACGCCTACGGCGGCTTCGCGGTGAACATCCCGCCCACCTTCTCTCCGGCCACGCTCGGGTGGATGGACCTTGGCGGCGTGTTCGTCACCGCGTCGCTGCGCGGGGGCAGCGAATACGGCGAGGCCTGGCACCAGGCCGGCATGCTGGCGCGCAAGCAGAACGTGTTCGATGACTTCATTGCGGCCGCCGAGTACCTGGTGGCCGAGCAATGGACGTCGGCGGGGAAGCTCGTGATCAATGGCGGCTCCAACGGCGGATTGCTGGTGGGCGCGGTGATGACGCAGCGCCCGGAACTCTTCGCGGTCGCGATCCCGCAGGTCGGCGTGCTCGACATGCTCCGGTACCATCGGTTCACCGGCGGCGCGGCGTGGGCCACTGAATACGGGTCGGCGGACGAGCCCGATGCCTTTGCGTGGCTGCACAAGTATTCCCCGCTGCATCGCGTCGTGAAGGGCACGTGTTACCCGGCGACCCTGATCACCACTGCCGACCACGACGACCGCGTCGTGCCCAGCCATTCCTACAAGTTTGCAGCGACCCTGCAGCAGGCGCAGGGATGTGACCGGCCGGTGCTGCTGCGCGTGGAGACGCAGGGCTCTCATGGGTATCGCCCGACGGATCGACAGATCGCCGAATACAGTGACCTCTGGGCGTTTGCCTGGAGCGTCGTCGGGCACCCGTAGACGCATGTCCGCGCCAGTCGTCGTCGTCGACCCGCTCGCGCCCGATCCTGAGGTGATCGAGCGAGCGGCGGCGCTGCTGCGACGTGGGGAGCTGGTGGCGATCCCTACCGAGACGGTGTACGGTCTTGCCGCGAACGCCCTCGACCCCGCGGCGGTGCGACGCATCTACGCCGCCAAGGAGCGGCCCTCGTTCAATCCGCTCATCGTGCACATCGCCGACGCGTCGGAGTTGCCGACGGTCGCGCGCCACATCCCCCCGGTCGCCCACGAACTCGCGCGGCGATTTTGGCCTGGACCGTTGACCCTCGTGCTGAAGCGGCAGCCGATCATCTCCGACCTCGTCACCGCCGCCCTCGACACGGTGGGCGTCCGCATCCCTGCCTCGGAGGTCACGCGGGCGGTGATCCGGGCCGCGGGTGTTCCGCTCGCGGCACCGAGTGCCAACCTCTTCACGCGGGTCTCCCCCACCCTCGCCTCCCACGTGGCGCGCCATCTCGGCGACCGGGTCGCCCTGATCCTCGACGCGGG
>JACMLI010000009.1 GCA_014379705.1 Gemmatimonadaceae bacterium | reverse complement strand
CTGGCGATCGAGCGCGCGGTGGCGCTGGCGCAGGCGGGCACGGTCGACGGCATCGTCACCGCGCCGATCGACAAGGCTGCGCTGCTCGCCGGGGGCTTCGACTATCCCGGGCACACCGAGATGCTCGCCGGGCTCACCGGGGCCCGCGTGGCGATGATGCTCGCTTCGGATCGTTTACGAGTGGTGCTCGCGACCACGCACATTGCGCTGCGTGCCGTCCCCGCGGCCCTGACGGCTCGCGCCATCTCCGATGCCGTGGAGGTGACGCGCGCCGGACTCATTTCGTGGTTTGGCATCCCGGCGCCGCGCCTCGCCCTCTGTGCCCTCAACCCGCACGCCGGCGACGGGGGACGCTTCGGCACCGAAGACGACACGCTGCTCGCGCCCCTTGCCCGCGCACTGGGAGTGTCTGGTCCCTTTCCGGCAGACACGGTGTTCGTGCGCGCGATGCGCGGCGAGTTCGATGCCGTGATCGCCCCCTACCACGACGTGGGAATGACGGCAATCAAGGTGGCGTCATTCGGCAGCGCGGTGAACGTGACCCTCGGCCTGCCGTTCGTACGTACCTCCCCCGATCACGGCACGGCCATGGACATCGCCGGGCAGGGAACAGCGGATGCCAGCAGCATGGAGGCGGCGATGCGCGAGGCGGTGCGCATTGTGCGTGCTCGCTCGGCGTAGGGAACTGCTTCAACGCAGAGGCGCAGTGGACGCAGCGTGCGCAGGGAACAGCAACACGCTGTGCAGGTGACGCACGTTCCATCCCGGAACGGCAACAACCAAACAAGGAGTGCAGTTGCCGTTCTCGGCGTGACTCTGCGTCCCCTCCGCCTCTGCGTTGAAGCCGTTGACCTTTGCCGGGGAGACAACGACCGCACGCCGAGCTACCGAGCGGCCACCCCGTTCACCCCGTCGATCGCCAGGGCCACCGTCTTGATGCGGCGCCCTTCCATCTCGCGCACGGTGAGCGACGTGCCCTGGATACTGATGCGATCCCCAACGATCGGGAGCCGGCCCAGCGCGCCGAACACGTAGCCGCCGATCGTGGTGTAGTCCTCGTTGTCGAGCTCGAGCCCGTAGGATTCGTTCACCTCGGCGACGTGCGTCTCGCCAGGGATCAGCGTCTCGCCGGAGGTCGAGGTGGACGCGCGGCGTTCCGGCTCGTCGTACTCGTCGAGGATCTCCCCCACGATCTCCTCGAGCAGGTCCTCCATGGTCACGATGCCCGCCGTGCCGCCGAATTCATCGAGCACGATGGCCATGTGTTCCTTGCGCCGCTTGAAGTCCGAGAGCACTTCCTCGACCTCGCGGGAGCCCGGGACCATGTGCGCGTCGCGCATGATGTCGCGCAGCTCGAATGCCTGCGGCTGGCGTCGCACCGCGCGCAGCAGGTCCTTGGCGAGCACGATGCCCAGGACGTTGTCGAGCGACTCCTCGTACACGGGGTACCGCGAGAAGCTGCTCTCCTCGACGATCGTGCACGCCTCGTCGAGCGTGGCCTCGACCGGCATGGCCACCACGTCGGTCCGTGGGGTCATCACTTCACGCGCGTTCTTCTCCGAGAACTCGAACACGCCCTCGATCAGCTCGGCGTCCCCCGCCTGCAGCGTGCCGCCTTCCTCGGCGTGCTCCACCAGCATGCGCAACTCGTCGGGCGAATGCACGGGCTCTTCCGAAATGCTCGCCGGCTGACCAAACATCCGCAGCACGATCTCCGCGGAGCGGTTGAGCACCCAGGTGAACGGGTGGGTGATCCACGCAAAGGCGATGAGGGGCGGGGCGAGCCACTTGGCTACGATCTCGGGGTGATTCAGCGCTGCCGCACGGGGCGCCAGCTCGCCGAACACGACGTGCATGAACGTCGCAACGGTGAGCGCGATCGCGGCAGCGATGCTCACGCGAAGCGTCGCGTCGATCGGCAGTGGGAGGGTGGCGAACCAGTGCTCGAACATGACCCCCAGCACCCGCTCCGCGACCCAGCCCAGGCCAAGCGAGGCGAGCGTGATGCCCAGCTGCGAGGCCGAAAGAACCTTCACGAGGTTCCCGGTCGCTTTCAGCGCGATCGCGGCGAGCCGGTCCCCCGAGCGCACCATCGCCTCCAGCCGGGTCCGGCGGGAGCGCACGAGCGCGAACTCCACGGCCACGAAGAAGCCGTTGAGCAGGATGAGTACGATGACCAGCAGGACGCGCGACACTCCCTGCAAATTGGGCTCCCGCCCGGCCCGAGGGAATGCGGCTCTGTGGGGAAGCCGAACAAGGTCGGGCCCGGCGTCCGGCTTGCGCCTGACAGGCGCATTGGCTAGCAGTCCATTCGCCCGCCAACCCGACTGCCTTGCATCACCACCATCACCACGACCACGCCCACCCCCACGACCCGGGCGCGGAGAACCAGCAGCGGCAGCGGCTGCAGCTGGCGCTGCTGCTCACGTCCGTATTTCTGGTGGCCGAGGTCGTGGGGGGCATCCTGGCGAACTCCCTGGCGCTGCTCGCCGATGCCGGGCACATGTTCACGGACGCGGCCGCGCTGGGTCTGTCGCTCTTCGTCGCGTGGTTCAGCCGGCAGCCGGCAACGCCGCAGAAGACCTACGGCTACCTGCGGTGGGAGGTGCTGGCGGCGTTCATCAACGGGGCCGCACTGCTGGTCGTGTCCGCGGGCATCGTGTGGGAGGCCATCGGGCGCTTCCGGAATCCGGAACCCGTCGCCGACTCGACCATGTTGGTCATCGCGGTGGGTGGGCTCCTGGTGAACGCCGTCTGCGCCTGGTTGCTCCATGGCCTCCACCAGCACAGCATGAATACGCACGGGGCCTACCTGCATGTCCTGGGTGACCTGCTGGGCTCTGTGGGCACCGTGGCGGCCGCCCTGGTGATCCGGTGGACCGGGTGGCTGGCGGCCGACCCCCTCGCGTCGATCATCGTGACCCTGCTGATCGTGCGGTCAGCGTGGCGGCTCGTGCGCGAGAGCGTGGACGTGCTGCTGGAGTCCACCCCGTCCCACATCTCGCTCGGTGCGGTCCGGTCGCGGCTGGAAGACCTGCCCGGCGTCTCCTCGGTGCACGACCTGCATGTGTGGACGGTGACCTCGGGGATGATTGCCATGAGCGCCCACGCCATCGTACCGGAATCGGCCCAGCACCAGCAGATCCTGGAGCAATCCCAGGCCGCGATGCGCGAGTTCGGCATCGGCCACGTGACGGTGCAGATCGAGCGTGAAGAGATCTGCGGAGAGACGCATGCGTAGGGCAGGGGGGCAGGCGGGCAGCCTGCCCGCCCGCCCCGCCGTGACACCCGACACACGCGGCGCGTCCTGTAGCCAGTATGCCGCGCACATCACCCATGTGGACGATCGTCAACGATTTCCACATCGAGAAGATCCGACTCCCGGTCGTCGTGGTCACCACGGCGGGCGAACGCCTGGCGGGTGACCTGTTCGCGCAGGCGAACCCGCGGCTGCCGAGCGGGCATGAGGACGTTCCGGACCTGCTGAACGGGCCGGAGCCCTACTTCCCCTTGGGCACTGCAGGACGGCGGACCCTGCTTTGTGCCAAGTCGCGCGTGCGCGAGGTGCACTTCACGATCGACGCAGTGGACGTCACGGCGTGGACCCTCGGGACGCCCGTCTCGGTGTGCGTCGGACTCGACGACGGATCCACGGTCGCCGGCACGCTCCTCGTGGAGGTGGACGCGGCCGGCCAGCGCGTCCTCGATTTCCTGAACCGCTTTCCCAACCGGTTCCTGCCGGTCCACACCTCCAGCGACGTCGTGCTCATCAATCGCGATCACATCGTTCACGTCGAGCAGGTGTCCTGATGTCACAGATCAAGCGCCTGCTCGAAGTCCTCTCCACGACGCCCGAGGGGGAACTGGTCCTCGTTCCCGAGGCGCCGATTCGACTCGTGCAGCGGTCGGGGAGCAGCGACCTGACGCGTACGCCGATCACGGCAGACAACTGGCGCTCGGTGGCGATGCAGCTCGTGCCGCCTTTCGCCTTCACGACGTTCGAGGAGGAGGGCCAGCTCGAGTCGACGCTGCCGCTAGGCGGGCGCCAGTTCCTCGTGCAGCTCCTGCGCGACGCCGGCGGCGCCTGCTCTGCGGTCGTGCGCGTGGCGAAGCCCGCCCTCGATGTGCGCACCCTGCAGTCGATCGTGACCGAGCTGGAGCCGGCGCTCCCGATTCCCTCGGGCAACGTCGCCTTCCCGGACTCGTTTACCGGGATGGAACGGCTCCTTCGGCACCAGATGGGAGTCGGCGCGTCGGACCTGCACCTGCGCGCGGGATCGTCGCCGCTCCTGCGCAACAGTGGCGACATCAAGCCCATCGAGGGTGAAGGGCCGATCTCGGGGGAGTACCTGCTGGCGATGGTGCAGTCGATCATGCCTGAGGAGGTGCGCCGCGAATATGCCGAGACGGGGGATGCGGACTTCGCCCACGAGATCGAGGGGGTGGGGCGCTTCCGCGTCAACGCGTTCCGCGATCGCCTGGGCCCTGGCGTTGTGGCGCGTTCCATCCCGACGCGCATCGTGTCGGCGGAGGAACTCGGATTGAGCGCCGAGGTGCGCGCCCTGTCGCAGCTCACCAAGGGCCTGGTGCTGGTCACGGGGCCCACGGGCAGCGGCAAGTCGACGACGTTGTCGGCGCTGGTCGACCTCGTGAACACGACGCGGAAGGATCACATCATCACGATCGAGGATCCGATCGAATTCGTGCACCCCAGCAAGGCGTGCCTCGTGACGCAGCGCCAGGTGGGCTCGCACACGCGCGGATTCAAGCAGGCACTGCGCGCCGCGTTGCGCGAGGATCCGGACGTGGTGCTCGTGGGTGAGCTCCGCGACCTGGAGACGGTGGCGATCGCGATCGAGACGGCGGAGACGGGGCACCTTGTGTTCGGCACCCTGCACACGTCAACGGCGGCGAGCACGGTCGATCGCATCATCGACCAGTTCGCCCCCGATCGTCAGTCGCAGGTTCGGGTCATGTTGTCCGAATCGCTCAAGGGCGTGGTGTCGCAGACGCTCTGTCGCAAGATCGGTGGCGGTCGCGTGGCCGCGATGGAGATCCTGCTGGTGACGCCGGCGCTGAGCAACCTGATTCGGGAGGGGAAGACCTTCCAGATGACGTCGATCATGCAGACTTCGAAGAAGCTCGGCATGGTGACGATGGTCGACGCCCTGGTCACGCTCGTGGAGAAGGGGCTGGTCGAGCCGCAGGAGGCGTACCTGAAGGCCCCGGACAAGCCGGGCATGATCCAGCAACTCAAGCAGCGCGGCTTTGACACCTCGTTCGCCGAGTCAGAGTCGTCGTCGGGGAACGGGGCGCAGGCTGGCACACGGACACCCGTGGGGACGCGCCGCTAGCAGGCTGCAAGCGCGAGTTGGGACATTCCCATGCAAAAGGGCGAGCGTCCGGCTCGCCCTTTCCGTTCTTACTGGACTTGTCCTGTCCCAGAGCCACCCTGGTTCGGGCTCCCCCCCGGTTTCTCCCCGCGCGTCTTTTCGTACTCCTCGCGCTCGCTGTACCCGTACCCTCCGAGTACTTCGCCTCCTCTCATGTAGTCGTGGCCATACCCTCGGCCGTGGGGGTACTCGTTCTTGCGTGGCTCCTGGTCATGGTGCATGGGACACCTCCGGGACGGTTTTGCGCACTTTCATGGTGTTATTCCGTTCCAGAAGGGTCAAGAGCCTTGAACCAGAAAGTCGCGCCAGAGATACTTCAGGGCTATGGATACACGCAACATTGCCATCATTGCCCACGTCGACCACGGAAAGACCACTCTCGTGGACAAGATGCTCCGGCAGGCTGGAGCATTCCGTGAGAATCAGGTCGTCGCAGAGCGCGTGATGGATTCGAACCCGCTCGAGCGTGAGCGGGGGATTACGATCCTCGCCAAGAATACCGCAGTCACCTGGCACGGCACCAAGATCAACATCGTCGACACCCCCGGCCACGCCGATTTCGGTGGCGAGGTCGAGCGCATCCTGCGCATGGTGGACGGCGTGCTGCTCGTCGTGGATGCCTTCGACGGTCCGATGCCGCAGACGCGGTTCGTGCTCAAGAAGGCCCTCGACCTCAAGCGCCGGCCGATCGTGGTGATCAACAAGATCGACCGGGCGGGGGCCGACCCCATGCGGGTGCACGACGAGGTGCTCGACCTCCTGATCGACCTCGAGGCCGAAGACGAGCTCCTGTACGCGATCCCGTTCGTGTACGCGTCGGCGCGCGAGGGCGTGGCCACGCTCGACATGAAGGTGACGCCGGAGAACCTCGAGCCCCTCTTCGAGACCATCGTGAAGAGCATCCCGGCGCCGCCTAACGATACTTCGGGCCCCTTCCAGATGCTCGTCTCGACGCTCGACTACTCGCCCTACCTCGGGCGGCTCGCGCTCGGCCGCATCGAGCGCGGCGTCGTGAAGGTCGGGCAGAGTGTCGCGCTCCTGTCCAACGACCCGGCGCTGCCGGCCGAAACGGCCAAGGTCACCAAGCTCTACACCCATCAGGGGCTCGATCGGATCGAAGTCGAGGAAGCGGCCGCCGGCGACATCGTCGCCCTGGCCGGGCTCGACGGCGTCGAGATCGGCCTGACGGTCTGTCACGTCGAGCATCACGAGCGCCTGGAGGGCATCGCGGTCGAGGAGCCGACGATTTCGGTCGATTTCGTCGTGAACAACTCCCCCTTCGCGGGCAAGGAAGGGAAGTTCGTCACGTCCCGGCAGCTGCGGGAGCGCCTGTACAAGGAGCTGGAGCGCAACGTGGCCCTGCGTGTCGATGACACCGACGCCACGGACGCGTGGGCCGTCTCCGGCCGCGGGGAACTGCACCTCACGATCCTCATGGAGACCATGCGGCGCGAGGGGTTCGAGTTCCAGGTCTCGCGCCCGCGGGTCATCCTGCACGAGGGACCTAACGGCGAACGACTGGAGCCGTACGAGGAACTCATGATCGACGTTCCCGAGGAACACCTGGGCGTCGTCATCGAGACACTGGGCCCCCGGCGCGCGGAATTGATCGACATGCGCAACCCGGGGCAGGGCATGGTGCGCCTGCGCTACCGCATTCCGGCCCGCGGCCTGTTCGGCTACCGCAGCGAGTTCCTCACCGACACGCGAGGGACTGGCATCATGCACCACCGGTTCCTCGAGTACGGGAGCTGGGTCGGCACCCTCGAAGGGCGTACCCGGGGCACCATGGTCTCCATGGAGAACGGCACGGTCGTCGCCTTCGCCCTGTTCAATCTCCAGGAACGCTCGACCCTCTTCGTGAAGCCCGGCGACCCGGTCTACGAAGGGATGATCATCGGCGAGAACTCCCGGCCGGGGGACATGGACGTCAACCCGACCAAGGAGAAGAAGCTGACGAACATGCGCAGCAAATCCGCCGACGAGCACGTAACGCTGGAACCGCCTCGGGAGTTGACGCTGGAAGGCGCGTTGGAGTATATCGAGGACGACGAATTGATCGAGGTTACGCCGGAATCGATTCGTCTGCGCAAGCGGATGCTGAACACCATCGATCGCAAGAAGCTTTCACGCGAGGCGAAGCGCGAACGGGAACGCGCTTCGCTTTGAAATCCCTCACCATGGACACTCGACCAATGTCGCCCGTGTTGCAGTCGTCGGACGCCGAAGCGCCGTGGAGCCTGGCCGCCCCGCTGTTCATGTCGCCGCGCAAGGACGAAGATGATTTCGATGATGTCGATGACGCAGGCTTCGATAGTGACGAAGACGGCGCCAAGAAGGACCCCACGGACCCGGACAGCGCCTTCGATGACCCTGAAGAGGTCGACCTCGATGACGAGGACGAGGATCTGGACGCCGAGGAAGACGAGGACGAGGACGACGACGACGATGATGACGACGACCTCGACGACGACGAGGACGCCGAGTTCGAGGACATCGACGATCTCGAAGAGGGCGAGGACGAGCCGTACGACGACACGGACAACAACTAGACGGGTGGACGGGTAGACGGGTGGACGAATAGTCGAAACGGACAGGGACTCACGCTTGCGCGGGAGTCCCTGTTTTGTTGCGTTTGACCCGCCGCCCGCCCGCGCCTACCTGACGGAAAGTCCCACGCCGAGGCGCTCGCCGGCGAGCGGCGTGACGGCGAGACCAAGGGTACGACGCTGCGCGGGAACGGCACCGACCCCCTCCCGCGCGATGATTGCCGCCGCCCGTGAGCGCGAGCGGCGCGCATAAGTGCTCGACTCGATCGCGGCCAGCGCCCACACCACCCCGGCCGTCGCGAGCCCGGCGACGAGACGTGGCCTCGTCACCCTGGTCACCGTATCCGTATAGGAATTCCCGAAGGGGTCGGTGAACACCTGCGTCTCGAGCTTCTCCTGCTGCTGCCACGCGAACCCGGCAGCGCCAGCCACCAGGCCGAGCGTGAACACCCCGAGGACGGGACGACCGGTGTTCATCTGGCCGAGGCCTGGCACGAGGAGCCCGGACCCGAAGGCCTGGCCGGGACTGAACACCCGGTCGGGGAGTCGGGACATCGCGCCGCGCACGGTGGCCTGGTCGGCGGCGCGCGGGGACAGCTCGAGGTACTTCTCGAAGTCCTGCATTGCGATGCCACGCTCGCCGCGGGCGGCGCGCGAGAGGGCGCGATTGAAGTACGGCTCCGGTGCGTTAGGCACCGTCGTGGCCACGGCGCCGAACACCGAGTCGGCGGCGGCGTACTGCTGGCGGCGGAGGAGGGCAACCCCCGACTGGAAGTTGGCGCGCGCGTCCTCGAGGCGCGCCAGCTCGCTCGCCGGCGTGAGGCGCACGATGCGACCCCGCACCTCGTCGCCGTCGGAGGCGCTGGTCGCGAGCTGCAGGTAGCGACAGTACTCCCTCACGGCCGCAATATTGTCCTGCAGGGCCTCGTGTTCGCGCCCGAGGTAGTAGGCGAGGCGCGCGTTGCTGGGGACGAGCACCGCGGCCTTGGCGAACGCATCGCGGGCGGCGGCGTGCTCGCCCTGCAGCGCCGCGTCCTGCCCGTCGGAGATCAGCTGCGTCGCCTCCACCTCAGCGGTCGGATCGGGGGCTGGGAGGGGGGACGCCGAGGTGGGCACGATGGAGCAGCCCGTCACGCCCCCCGCGGCCAGCGAGGTCTTGAGCTGGAAGCCCTGCGCCCCCGCGCCGGGGAAGGCCAGCAACGAGCCCGCGACCCCCAGGGCGAACAGGTGTTGGCGCCTCCGCGTCATGGTACGGTGACGACGAGGGTTGCCACCTTGCCTTCACACGTGACCGTGACGTTCGCCGTGCCCGTGTTCGTACCCGATGCGGTGACGGAAAACACGATCTCACCGGCCGCGGTGGTGAGCCCGGTGGCGGCGCTGACCGTCACGACCGACGTGTTGTTGCTGGCCATGGCGCATGCCCGACCGTGCGGGAGAAACGCCAGGGCGTTGTTCACGTCACGGACCGTGGCCGTGACCGGTGCGGTCGTGCCGAGGCCGATATTGATGGGACCAGTGGGGCTCAAGGTGACGGTGTTGAGCGGGACGAGGCCCACGGTGACGAGCACGCTGTCCTTCGCAATGTTCCCTGGTCCAGTTCCGGGCGTCGTTTCCGCAATCACGTACACCGTACCCGTGTCCGCGGCTGCAACCGTTCCGCTCGCGGCGTTGATGCTGAGCTTCGGGTTCGAGGTTGACCACGTGATCGTCCGGCCGGTGAGGTTGTTGTTCGCGGTGTCGCGTGGTGTGCCCACGAAGGTCGGCGTCTCGTTGAACAGCAGCGCGTTCGGGGTGATGGCAATCGTGTGAGCCGGGACGAGGCTCACAGTAAATGCCATGGTCGCGCTCTTCCCTTCGGCCGTCGCCGAGATTGTCGTGGTGCCTGGGGCGACGGCGGTGATGGCTCCCGTGGCACTGATCGTCGCGACGCCGGTGTTCGTCGAGCCCCACGTGATGGGCCGGCCAGTCAGGATCGCGTTCAACCCGTCCCGCAATACAGCGGTCGCCTGCACGGACTGGGTGACGTAAATGCTGGAGTCAGGAGCCGTCACCGTCACCGTGTTCACGGCGGCCAGCACGCGGACGGTGATGGCCTGACTCTGCTGCCCCTCGCTGGTGGCCGTCAACGTGCTCGTCCCGGTCGCGAGGGCGGTGATCAGCCCCGAGGTGCCGACGGAAATCACGGCCGGCGATCCGGGTGGCCCCCACGTGACGGGCCGACCACTGAGCACATTGTTGTTCGCGTCGCGCAGGACCACCGAGGCTTGCAGAGTGCCGGTGCCGAGGATCGAATCGCCGGGCGTGGTCACCGCGACCGTTGCCACCGGTGCCAGCATGCGGAGGACGCGTGTAGTCACACGGCCTTCGGCCGTCACCGTCAGCGTCGTTGAGCCGGGAGCTACGGAGGTGATCGTAATCGGCACCGCTCCGCTGCCGTTGGTGACGGCGGACCCAGGTGACGCCGTGGCTACCGCGGGGTTGCTCGACGTGATGGTCACGGTCCGCCCCGGGATGGGGACGGCGCCCGCGCTCGTGGCCGTTGTCGTGATGGCAAGGGTTCCCATGCCGATCAGCGAATCGGTGGCTGGCGTCAGGTCGAGCGTGGCGATGCCGGGAAGCACGCGCGCCAAGACGCTCGCCGTCCTGCCTTCCGCAGTCGCCGTGATTGTCGCGTTGCCCTCGCTGACGCCCGTGATGAGTCCCGACGAGTTCACGGTGGCGATGCTCGGGTGGCTCGTGGTCCACGCAATGGGACGGCCGGTCAGGAGGTTGTTGTTGGCGTCGCGCACCGTCGCCGTCGCGGCGAGCGTCGTCGTGCCGATGACGGAGTCGCCCGGCGTCGAGATGGAGACCGAGGCGATCGGTGCGAGCACGCGGAAGTTGAACGACCCGGTCTTTCCCTCGCTCGTCGCCGACAGGAGCGCCGATCCGAGGCCGCCAACCACGGTGATCAGGCCGCTCGGGCTGACCGTTGCCACCGCGCTGTTGTTGCTCGCATTCCAGGTGATCGGGCGCCCCGTGATGACGACGTTGCCGGCGTCGCGAAGGGTGGCGACGGCCTGGATCGGTGCGCTGGCGCCGATCACAGAGTCGGGGATGGACGTCACCGACACGGTATTCACCGGATTGAGGATCCGTGCCACGAAGGTCGCCGATACGTCGCGTGTGGCCGTGATCGTCGCCGCGCCTGCGCCAACACCGGTGATCGTAATGCCGGTGATCTGGCCTGCCGCATTGGACGTCGCAGACACAGGACTCACGGTCGCGATCGATGGATCGGATGTCGTGAAGCTGACGACCCGTCCCTGCAAGAGGTTGTTGGCTGCATCTCGCAACGTGGCGGTCCCGGTAAGCGGCGTGCCCGGCAGGATCGTGGAGTCAGGCGAGATGGCGAATACAATCGACGCCACCGGAGCCACGTTCTGCACCGTGATGGTTGCGGTGTCGCCAACGGGCGTCGCCTGGCCCGGTGACGAAGCCCTCACCTCGATGCGAGCGGCGCCCGAGCCCACCCCGGTGACGACACCGGTGGTCGAGCCTACAGTTGCGAACGTCGGGTCGAGGCTCGTCCACGTGATCGTGCGTCCCGTTGTCGTCAGCACCTGGCCGCTCGCTGTGCGGATTGCGAGCGTGAGTGTGAGGTTCGATCCGACGCTCAACGTAGCCGTGCCCGGGGAAACGGCCGCCGTCGCGACCGGCGCGTACGACACGTTGACCGTGGTCGTGCCCGACGGAGTGGTACCACCCGGGCCGCCGCCCGGGGCGGAGGCAGTGATCGTGGCCGTGACACCGCCGGCCCCCACGAGCGCCGTCACCGCCCCCGTCGAGGAATTCACACTCACGAGCGGGTTGTTCGAGGCCCAGAAGAAGGTGACCCCCGGGATGACGGCGCCGCCGGCGGCACGAGCGGTAGCGGTGAGCGCGAGCGGCGTGCTGTTGGCTTCGACCACGCTCCCGGGGTTCGGCAGGATGGAGATCGTTGCGATCGGGGTGGAACTCACGTTGATCGTCGACGTGGCGCTCACGCCTTCGGTCGTCGCGGTGATGATCGCGGCGCCCTGCGACACGCCGGTGACAACGCCGGTTGTGCTCACGGTCGCACGATTGGTCGCATTGGACGACCAGATGATCGTTCGGGTAGAGGGCAGCAGCGGTTGCCCATTCGTTCCCGTGAGGGTTGGTACGAGCGTGACAGTCGCCCCCGGAAGGATCGTCGCGGAACCTGGCG
This sequence comes from Gemmatimonadaceae bacterium, assembly GCA_014379705.1. Classification (GTDB taxonomy): domain Bacteria; phylum Gemmatimonadota; class Gemmatimonadetes; order Gemmatimonadales; family Gemmatimonadaceae; genus RBC101. The sequence continues at coordinate 6,664 of JACMLI010000009.1, read as the reverse complement.
ACAGGCTGATGGCGCCCACCGGCACCAGTCCCACGGCGTACGTGCCGATGCCGGACACGCCGTCCACGGTGGCGGTGATCGTCACGGTGCCCGGCGCGATGCCGAACACAGTTCCGACGGACGACACCGTTGCAATCGCCTGATTGCTCGACACCCAGGACGCCGTCTTTCCGGTGATGGTATTGTTGTTCGCGTCGAGCACCTGAGTCGTCAGCTGCAGCTGCGCCCCTACCTGGAGCGAACTGTTCGACGGGATGACACGGACAATCGCGACGCCGACGTTCGTGACCGTGATGTTCACGCTTCCGAAAACCCCTTCCGACGCCGCAAGGATCGTGGCCGAACCGGGGCCGATAGCGGTCACGAGCCCACTTTGCGAAACCGTCGCGATGCTGGGTCCACCGGAGGTCCAGCCGATGATGCGGCCCGGCAGTGTCACGCCATTCGCATCCTTCGCCGTGGCGGTAAGCTGCAGCGTCCCGCCAACCACGATCGTCGCACCGTTCGGCGTGATCGTCAGGCTCGCCACGGGAACGGGCGTGACGGTGACAGTCACTGTCCCGCTGACCGCACCGACACTCGCACTGATACGCGCCGCGCCCGCGATCACCCCCGTGACCACGCCCGCCTGCGACACCGTCGCTACCGACGGCTGGTCGCTCGTCCACGTGATCGTGCGGTTGAGGACGTTGTTGTTGGCGTCGAGGGCCTGCGCGCTGAGCTGCGTGGTCTGGCCCGAAGGGACCGACGCGGCGCCCGGCGTGATGCGAATCGATGCCACAGGAACGGCGGACACGGTGATCTCCGATGTTCCCGTCCGCCCCTCACTCGTTGCCGTGATCGTGGCGACGCCGGCCCCCACCGCGGAGACTTCACCCGTGGAGGACACGGTAGCGATGGTGTTGGCGCTCGACGTCCACGTGACGACGCGGCCAACGAGCGTCTGTCCCGTGGCGGATGCGGTCGTGGCGCTCAGCGTGAGCGTCTGGCCCACGATGAGCGATCCGGTGGACGGGCTCACCGTCACGGAAGCGACGGGGACCGCGGTGACGGTCACGACGGATGATCCGTTGATCCCGTCCACCGTCGCGGTGATCGTCGCCGAACCGGGCGTGAGACCCGTGACGACGCCGGTGGACGTGACGGTGGCGATGGGGGCGGCCGAGGTGGCCCACAGGGCGGTGCGTCCCGTGACTTCCCCGCCCGTTGCGTCGACCGGCTCGGCGCGCAGCGTTACCGTGCCTCCGGCCTGCACGGTCGCTGTAGGGGGTGCGATGCGCACCTGGGAGACGGGGCGTCCCGCGACCGCCACCTGCACGACGGCGGACTTGCCCCCGGCGCTTGCGGCGACCTGGGTGACGCCCGCGCCGACGCCGGAGATCACGCCGCTCTGCGAGACGGTGGCGATGACAGGGTTCTGCGTCGTCCAGAAGACGGTGCGGTCGGTAATGCTTGCCCCGTTGGCCCCGATCACGCGTGCCCCGACCGTGCGCGTCTCCCCCACGGTCAGCGCGACGCTCGACGGGTTGAGGTCGATGCGGTCCACGACGCCCTCGCCGGGCGACAGGGGGTTGTCGCAGGAAACGGTGCTGATGAGGAGCGAGGCGAGGACGCGCCAGGCTCCTCGCTGCATGCGCGACGCGTCGATCACCTAACGACTCGCTCCTGCCACGCGCGCAGGCGCGCTGGCACTTTCCTGGTCGCCCGAGCCGAGCTGGCCGTCCACGTTCCAGCCCCAGCAGTACGCCTCACCCCCCGACACGCCGCACGTGTGCGCGCCGCTCGCGTTGAGGGCGGTCAGCGCGCCGAGTCCGCGAATCGCGACGGGGCGCGGGCGGTCCATGGTGGAGCCGTCCCCGAGCTGGCCGTAGACGTTGCGTCCCCAGCAGAAGCCGCGGGCGTCCTGGGTGCGGCCGCACGTGTGGGAGTCTCCCGCGACGACGGTGCTGAATGCCCCCGGCGCGTCGACCTTCTGTGGGGTAGGACCGGCAGCGGTCCCGCCCGTCCCCAACTGGCCGTAGGTATTCTGCCCCCAGCAGTACGCATCGCCGCTGGTCGTCACGGCACAGGTGTGGGCACTGCCGGCGGAAATGCTGATGAAGCGCTCGTTGGTGGCGACGCTGACCGGGGTGGGGTGATCGGCCGTCGTGCCGTCGCCGAGCTGGCCGGCCTCGTTCCGCCCCCAGCACATCGCCTCGCCAGTGCGCGTGAGGGCGCAGCTGTGATGGGCGCCCACGGTGAGCGCGCCTGCCGGGCTGCCTAACGCGATGCTCACCGGCGTCGACCGGACGGTGCGCGAGCCGTCGCCGACCTGGCCGCGGCCACTGCTCCCCCAGCACTGCACCGCACCACCCCGCGTGAGGCCGCAGCTGTGCAACCTGCCGGCGCGCACGAAGCGGTACGACGCGCTCCCCGACACCCGCACGGGGGCATTGCGTGGCGTCGTCGTGCCATCGCCGAGCTGCCCGCTTTCATTGGCGCCCCAGCAGTACGCGTCGCCATCGCTCGACGTGCCGCAGCTGTGCGAGCCGCCGGAGGAAACGAAGCCGAAGGTGAACGAGCCGGCGACGAGTGCTGGTGTGCGTCGCGAACCGAACGTGCCATCACCGAGTTGTCCCTTCTCGTTGCTTCCCCAGCAGAGGGCACGGCCCTCGCCGTCGATCATGCAGGAATGCCGCGAGCCGGCGGCGATCGTGCCTCGATCGGCAGAGAAGGCGACGGCTGGTGCGGCGGGTTCGATCGGGACTGACTTCGCCGAATCCCCCGGCACGGGGGTCACGATTGGCGGGCGCACCGGACTGGCGAGCGGCGGTCGCACCAGCTTCGACGAGTCGACCCTTGGTGGCACGACCGGCGGTGGCACAGCAGCGGCGGCCGAGTCCAGGATCGTGGACGTCGTCTCGCCCGACGCGGCCACGGAGTCCACGGCCCCCGCCGTATCCGGCGTCGCGATGACGGGCACCTCGACCCCGGCAGCGTCCGCGAAACGCGCCGAGTCACTCGTGGCGGGCACGGCTTCGACCTTGTTGAGCTGCCATACACCCAACGCGGCGACGACGGCCAGCGTCGCGACGCCGATGGCGACGCCGACCCAGCGGGACTTCCGCGGGGCCTGGTCGAAGGGCACTGCGATCGCTGCCTGTCCCCAGGGCGACGGCTGCCGCGGCACTTCGCCGGACGCTGTTGCCGTCTGCGCGTTCACGGAACTCGGCGTGGTGCCAATCGGTGTCTCCCCGCGGCGGAACTGCACCGTCGACGACACCGGCGAAACCGCCCGCACTTCCACCGTGCGCCCGCGCGACCCCGCCTTGCGGCGCTTCTTGGCGAGCGACTGCCACTCCTTGAGTCCGGGGAGCTTGTCGGGGCTCGTCAGCAGCGTGAGGAACCGCGCCGCGCTCGGCCACCGATGGTCCGGCTTCTTCGCCATGAGTCCCTCGAGGAGGTACTGCAGGCGTGGGGGCACGTCGGAGCGTACGACGTCGAGCGGGGGCAGGGCATCGTGCTTCTGTCGATAGATGACGCTGTACAGGCTTTCTCCCATCCACGGACGCTGCCCGGTGAGCATCTCCCATCCGACCATGCCGAGGGCGTACAGGTCGCTCCGTCCGTCGAGCGACCCGCCATCGATCTGCTCGGGGGACATGTACGTCGGCGTGCCGATCGCGGTGCCGGTCGCCGTGAGCTCGGTGTTCTCCGTGATGGAGCGCGCGACGCCAAAGTCGGAAAGCAGGGCGCGGCCGGTGACTTCGTCGAGGAAGATGTTCTCCGGCTTGACGTCGCGGTGCACCACGCCGCAGCGGTGCGCGTAGGCGAGGGCTCGCGCAATGTCCTTGAGCACCGACTCCACCCGGTCCACCGGCAGCCCGCCATTGGCGAGCGCCGCCTTGAGGGTGTGGCCCGGGACGATCTGCATGACCAGGGCGAGCCCGTTGTTGAGCCGCTTGATGGCATGCAGGGACACGATATTCGGGTGTTCGAGCTGCGCGACGGTGCGGGCTTCGCGCGCGAGGCGCGCGACCGCTTCCTCGTCGGCGTGAAACCGCGGTCGCACGACCTTCACGGCGACCTCGCGACCGAGCGCGCGTTCCTTGGCGCGATACACCACGGCCATGCCGCCGCGCCCCAGCTCGCCGAGGAACTCGTATTCGTCCCCGAGCTCGCTGGGCCAGCCCGTCGTCACGTCCGTCGTGCTCTCCCGCACCGTGGGATCGCTCACCGTGACGCCTCCCGTTCGCCGCCTTCAGGCATGGGCCTCATCGCAGGCGAAAGCGAAAGACAAGGGCGCCCATCTCGATGAGGTCATGGTCCTGCAGGAGATGCATGCGGTCCACGCCATCGAGCGCGATCCCATTGACGACCACCGGATTCGTCCGCGACAAGTTGGTGAGGCGCCAGCGCTCGCCTTCCGGCGTGAGCTTGGCGTGCGTTCGCGACACCGTGGGCTCCAGCAACTGAACGTGACGGTACGGCGGCCCTTCCTTGCGCCCGAAGGTGATGTCGGGGCTCTCGCCCGGACCCGGCTGAACGAAGCGCACTTCGTGACCGGCGTCGGGGCCTCCAACGATCTCGAGATACCCTGGAAGAAACTGCAGCGTGCCGTCGCTCGGCCGGTGAAAACGGAGCGAATGCCCCATGACGAGCTCGGGGCCCTGCGCGCCGGGAGCGAATGGACCGGTTGTTGCCGTAATGGGATCGTGCACGGCGTTGATCGGTCCGGAAAGCGGCACCGAAACCTCGCCACCAAACGGTTCGGAGATGGAAGAGCGCGCGTAGGTCACGGCCGGCCGGCCCGGCGGCGTCGCCCGCAAACCGCTCGGCACGATCAGTGGTCCGGATGTCGACGCGGGCATCACTAGCAGCGGATTGCCGTGTGAACGGAGTTCCTCGTCGCGTCGCTTCCGGTTCATCCACATCGCAGCCACGATCGCGAGCGTAGCTGTCGCGAGCGTGCCGAGGATGATAAAGAGACCTGCGAGCGAAACGCGCATTTGACTCCGCGTGAGTGCCGTCGAGCGAGAGGCGCCCAATGGCATACACCACCCGCGCCAGAAGACCTGACCGAGCCGACAAGGAAGGAATGCACAGGCGGCGCGGATGTGCGCGCCACAAGTGACTTTGCGCTAATCTGGCGGAGTGTAACTGGCGACGCCAGACACCGTGGCGCGTGTGCTACAGTTCGCTAGCGCCTATGGCGCCAGCGCTCACCGCGACCGGAAGCGGAAAACCACCTCGCCCATCTCGATCCGGTCACCGTCGCGAAGCACCACAGACGGTGTTTCCTCGCTCATCGCGAGGCCGTTGACCGAGACCGGGTTGGTCCGGGACATGTTCACCAGGGTCCAGGTCTTCCCCTCCAGCACCATCTTCGCATGCTGGCGCGAGACCGTGTGTTCCTGAAGCTGGATGTGACGGTACTGCGCCCCTTCGGAGCGGCCGAAAGTGATCGTCTGACCGTCTGGGCCGGCCGTCCGGACGAAGCGGAGCTCCTGACCCACGTCGCGCCCCTCCACGACCTCGAGTTTGCCCGGGAGGAACTGCAGGGTGCCGTCTACAGGCTTCTCCAGCCGAAGCGTGGAGGCGGGTGAGGCACTGGGCTCACGGACCTGGTGACGCCCGTCTCCCGCGACCTGGAGCTTGAACACGCGTCCCTGGTCCTCCGCCTCGCTGGCGCGCGCCGCGCGCCCTTCCACAGGGATGGAATCCATGGACAGCGTGGAGCGGTCGAGCACCACCGGTTCCGCGACGGCGGGCGCCGGAGGGGCGTACGGGCTTGCCGACACGGGCGTCGTAGCCTGAGGGGTCGGGGGACGCTCAGGACGCGGGGGAATGACCGCCTTGCTGTCGCGCCCGAACGGGGCGATCGCGAGCGGGCTTGTCCGCATGCGCCGGCGCTTGAAGCTGGGCAGGAAGTAGCCAAAGATCATCGCGAGAACGATGACCCCGACCGGAATGCCGACCAGCACGAGGGGACTTATCAAGGCGCGGGTGAAGCGGGAGTTGGAGAGCCGACGGTATTAGACGAGGTTCGTTGAACATCGTCAATTCGGGGAAACAGTTGCAAACCCCGTTCCGTCAGCGGCGGTGCATCTTGGAGCCTCGCGTGATACCCAGCAAGCTAACACGTGCTCCGTTGACCCGTTGTGACGGGCCAGCTAGGTTTCCGTGCTCTTTCCTAAGGGCCTGTAGCTCAGGTGGTTAGAGCGCACGCCTGATAAGCGTGAGGTCGGAGGTTCAACTCCTCCCAGGCCCATGAACGCCCCATCCGGACTCCGCGGTGGGGCGTTTTTGCATCCCTCATCGCGGGAAGGGGGAGATCAGGGCCCGGACGACGCCGGCGTACTGACGGCTCGTCCGCACCTTCGCGCCGTCGTCCATTCGCACGATGTAGCCCCCGGTCGGCACTGTCTCGATCGTCGCCACACGGTTCACGTTCACAATTGCGGAGCGGTGGATCCGGACGAAAACGTCCGGATCGAGCTCCTGCTCGGCGTCCTTCATGGTGCCCCGAACGAGCTGCGGGCGCCCCCCCACGTGGAGTTGGAGGTAGTTGTCGACGGCGTCGATCCAGGACACCTCGCCAGCCCCTACGAAGGTGTGCCGCGACCCGCGTCGCACCACGAAGCGCGTCCGGTAGCCCCTGGGCCGCCCGGTGGCGCCGCGCACG
>JACMLI010000714.1 GCA_014379705.1 Gemmatimonadaceae bacterium | reverse complement strand
TGAGCACCGACAGCACGACGTCCTCGTTGGAGATCGGCGTGCGGCCGCGCATGCGCGGCGTAGTGCTTTCGGAGAAGCCCAGAACGGGCGAAGGAATCATGGTCATGGTGTCGTGCGCTGGTAGATCAGGACGTCGGGGGTGCGCCCGATCAATGTGAGCATGGAGTCGGGGCCCGTGGCGAGGGTGGTCGCGGTGCGGACCCCCTGCTGCGAACCCACGATGAACCACGAAGGGCGATAGGTCGTGAAGATGTCCCGCACCACCGCCACATCCTCGGCATCGGTCAACGCGCGGACTCTCTGTTGGGCCATGAACGTCGACGTGGGGACGGCCTTGCGATTCGCGTAGAGGTAGACGATCAGGTCATCCTCGGTGGCAAGCACCGTGGTGGAATCGGTGTAGCGCGCCGCCCATTCCACGATGGGCTTGGCGCGCTTTCCCGCATCCCGCTGGACGGTGACCCACCACTTCCGGGAATAGCCGATGGCGTTGTACCGGGCTGAACCCGCGACGAAGGCCAGCACGAGTGCCGCCACCACTCCGCGGGCGCCGAGGCTCCAGGTCGTGCCGGGGACCTCGGACGCGAGGCGCCACGCGGCCAGCACCCCGCTCCCCACCAGCAGGGGCCACAGGGGCCACACGGCGAGGACAAAACGGGCGGGTTCAAACGGCCATAGCATGACCACCAAGGTATACAAGCCGAGGAAGAGGAGAGAGACCGGGGCATTGCGAAGGAATCTTTTTGTCCCCAGCAACGCGAAAGCCGCCACGGTGACCATGATCAGGACCCGGGGCCACCGCGCAACGACCGGCTTGAAGTAGTAGCCCAGCATGCCCTCGAGCTCGAGGGCATTCCGACGGATCACCTCCAAGGCAAACTCCGCGCCGCCCGACCGGTAGCCGTCGGCCAGCCAGCCGCCGTATGACCCGAACTTGCCGACGAGCACCGGGGCGATCTCCCCCTGGTGCGCCCCGACCCACCATTGCCAGGGGGCGAGGAAGGCCGCCGCGACCACGCCAAGGATCGCCGCAGACGCCCAGCGGCGCCGGTAGAGCAGGACAAGCCCCGCGGCCGGAATCGCGAAGATCCCGATGGTGCGGACGAGGGTGAGGATGGCCAGCAGGGCACCGGCAATGGCCGCGTCACGCCATCGCCCCGACTCCACCGCGCCCTCGGCCCACAGCAACGCCGGGAAGAGGATCGCAAGGAAGAGCGGCTCCGACATCACGATGCCGGTCACCAGGAGGACCACGATCGAGAGCGTGCCAATGATCGCGACCCCGGCAGCCACCGGAACCGGCGCACGGAAACGGCGGCGGCTCAGCTGGAACGCACCTAACGCGCCAAGGGCAAGCAGGCCGGCGTTGGCGAACTTGAAGAGGACGATGTTGTCCGGAAACGACGGCCACGCCTTCCACAAGGCGGCCAGGAAGAGCGGATAGCCGGGCGGGAAGTGCGTGGCGTTCGGTTCACCGGGCAGGTTCAGGAAGCGGTATCCCTTTCCTTCAGCGAGCGACTTGGCGAGCACGGTGTACATCGCGTCGTCCTGGAACGCGCCGACGGGCCACGGCGTGATCGTGAGGATCGCGACGACGAGGACGAGCACGACGAGGAGGACGATCGTGAGCTTCTCGGACGGCATCGGCACGCGGGCGAGGCGCTCACGCCAACCGAGGGCAGCGCGGGGTTCAGCCATGAGGTGGGAAGGCGTGGTCATCGCTGCACGACATGGGGCTCTGGCGTACGCCGGAGCGACGCGAACTCACGATCGGCAGCGTCGACCTGGTTGGCGGCGCGTAGCGTCGGCCCAGCGACCCAGTACGCCAACCCCCACGCGACCGACACGAGGGCGTAGCCGCCGTACAACGCCTTGCGCTGCGACCGCTGCGTGGACGCCACGGAAAGGAGGTCTGCCAGCACCGCAAGGAACGGCACCATGATGGCTCTTTCCTTCGAGCACAGTGCGGCGGCGGCGGGCCAATACGGCTGCAGGAAGGCCTGCCACGCGGTGGCCGGCTGCTGCACGAGGGGATTGCGCAGGCTGATGCCGGGGTCGTCGACGACGAAGCCGTGTGGAATGACGGTGGTGATCACGGCGCGCGCACCGGCACGAAGACGGCACCCTGCCCCACGTCCTGCACGACCGTGAGCTCCGGCGGGTTGGTGCTCGAGAGTCCGCGAACGGCAAGGTTCGAGTACTCCGTGCCCGAGAGCACGTAGTCGACCTTGTAGGTATCGAGGATGGTGCGCAGCTGGGCGGCGGCGAACGCTTCGCTCTGTTTGGTGAGGTGCTCCTGCGCCGTGAACGCGGCGTTCGGGATCGTGCGACGGCCGGTGTACAGGTAGATCAACAGGTCGTCGTCGGTCGCAAGGATGGCGTCAGGCGTGGTATTCCGGTTCACCCACTCGGCCATCGGACGCGCACGCATCGCGACGCCTCCCTGCACCTGCGACCACCAACCTTCCTGCTGCGACTGGTAGTTGAAGCGAAGGTATCCTGCGACCAGCAGTGTGGTCGCGACGACGGGCGCGAGCGCGAGCATGCGAGCGTACGCCTTGTGACGTGTACGAGCGGACGCTTCGCGTAGCGGACGAGCGCCAATGGCGCTCGTAGCGAGGCGCTGCGCGCCTAGCGCGAGAACGAGGCCGATCAGGGGCCAGATGCCCCAGAGGAATCGTGCCGGGGCGAAGGGCCACACCACGACGATGCCCAGATACGCGAGCATGAACAGCGCAAGCACGGGCACGCGCCGGAAGGCCGAGACGAAGCCCGCGATGGCCAGTGCGCCCACGAGCACGGTTGCGAGGATGCGAACCCCGATCGGCAGCAGCACCGTGCCGGTGTGCGTCCACGTCTCGAAGGCCAGTTGCGCGAGGTTCTTGCGCGCGACTTGCGCCACCCACGCGGGGCCTTCGGTGCGAACGGCGTCCGTCAGCCAGCCGATGTACGAGCCGTATTTCCCCAGGAAGATCGGCGGCACTTCGCTCGTGTGCGCCGAGACCCAGAGCTGCCAGGGCAGCATCACCGTCACGGTGGCGGCCGCCACCAGCGCCGCGAGGCGCCAGCGCTTCCGTGCCACCATCACCAGTACCAGCGCCGGCATGACCAGGACGCCTAACGTGCGCACCATCGACAGCAGGCCGATGGCCACGCCAGCGAGCACGGCGTCCTGCCAGCGTCCCGACTCCCCTGCGCGCTCGGCGACCAGGATCGTGGGCACGAGCGTCGCCATGAACATCGGCTCCGACAGGACCATCACGCTGAGCAGCACGACGGGCGTGCACGTCGTGAAGAGGCCGGTGGCGAGCCCGCCCCCGAGGGTCCCCAGGCGGGCGCGCGTCGTGGCGAAGCGCCAGGTCAGCACCGCCGTGACGCCCACGAGCACGGCATTCGCGAACTTGAAGAGCGTGACGTTTGCCGGGAAGCTCGGATAGAGCTTCCACAACATCGCGAGGAACAGGGGATACCCCGGCGGATAGTGCGTCGCGTTAGGCGCGCCCGGCATCTGGAGGAATCGATACCCTTCGCCCGTCGCAAGGGACTTCGCCAGGACGACATAGATGCCATCGTCCTGGAACACGCCCACCGGCCAGGGGCCGATCGCGAGCATCACGCAGGTTGCAGCGAGCACCCCCAGCCCGAGCGGGATGAGCGCACGCACGCGGGACGTCCCGAAGGCCGTCTCCGCGCTCGTCACCGACCGATGACCAGCCACGGTGGACCCAGAAATCACGCCTCGCCCCCAAAGCGTTGGAGCTTGCGATGGAGCGTCGATGGGTCGATGCCGAGGGTCTCGGCGGCGCGCGTCTTGTTGCCACCTTCGGACTGCAGCACCCACAT
>JACMLI010000713.1 GCA_014379705.1 Gemmatimonadaceae bacterium | reverse complement strand
CGACGCCGGTGTCGCCGCGTTGCTGGCCGAAGCCGGGTGTCGCGGCGCGTCGTACAACGTGCAGATCAACGTGTCGATGCTTGCGGACTCCGCCGAGGGGCACGCCCTGCTCGTGGAAGTCACGCGCCTTGTCGAGGAGACCAGCCGCTACGCGCGCACCGCCGCCGAGGCCGTGCAGCGGTCGATTACGGCAAGCGCGGTGTAGGCAGGTCGTGGAGAACGGCGACGACACGGGGCTCCGGCCTTCGTTGAAGCAACTCCTGATCGTCGCTCCGGCGAAGGCCGGAGCCCCGCGTCGTTCAGGGAACTCGGTACAGCAGCAGTGACTTGCCGATGCGTGCCTCGACGGGGTGGGCGTCGAGCCATGCGAACGTGTCGGGATCCATCGTCCAGGTGCCGTCGCGCAGGTAGGCGTCGCCACGAACGCGACGCGTCTGGCTCACCGCGAACCACCCTTTCACCTGGTCCCCGCTCTTGTACCGGTGCGAGACCGGGATGCCGTACATCTCCGGCGTCGCGCTGCCAAAGTACGCGATCGCCACGCTATCGATGCCGCGCGACTGCAGCGTATCGCGCAGGCGGCGCAGGTCCTGGCCCCAATCGAGGTCGCTGTCGGCGAGGATGCGCTCGGGGTGCTTGCCCGCCAGCTCGTTGAAGTACGCGAGGTAGTCAGGGTGCACGGACATGGCGGACCACAGACCGGCTGCCGCGACGAGGCTCATGGCACCACGCACGACCGGCCGGGACCACTCCCGCCACGCCCAGACCGCGGCAACCCCACCGCAGATCGCCAGGACCGCAAAGAGCGGAAGCACGTGACGCACACCGATGTTGATGCGCGCTGGCACCGACACCGCGAGCACGGCGAACGCCGCAAGCAGCGGCACGGCCAGTTGCCAGTTGCGCGACGTGCGTGTTCTCTCGATCAGCAGGGCGACGCCCGTCAGCCCCAGCGCCATGAGCGTGAGGGGCGTCTTGACCGCCAGTCCAACGGGAAAGAACAGCACGTGGCCGTCGGAGTAGGACTGGCCGAGGAAGTACGACGCGTGACCGAGGCCGTTGTGCCTCGCGAGGTCACGGATTCCCTGGATCAGGGTGGTGAGCGGAAACGGGACGCCCCGCAGCGTACCGACCTGAAAGCCGTACACCACCCACACGCACACAAAGGCGACGGGGCCAACGATGAGGAGCCGCCGCAGATGCTCGGGGGTGAGGGTCAGCCACCGCGCGAAGCCAGTGCTCGAAGCCTCGTTGCCAGCCGAACGTCGACCCCACCACCAGCGAAGGGTGAGAATGAGGAGCAGGCCGACCCCGAAGAAGGCGACGGAGGAGAGCTTGGCAGTGAGCGCCGCGGCTCCGGCCACGCCGAGCCACACACTGCGGCCCCGCGTGGGGGATTCCAACCACAGCATTGTGGCGTAGTGCAGGCCGAGCAGCGTGGCCAGCATGCCGATATCCGTCGTCGCCACGCTGCTGTGGGCGAGGATGGGAGGCGTGGTGGTAAACAGGGCGACGGCCACCACGGCAGCACCGTCGCCGGCAATGCGACGCGTCCACGCCCAAACGAGGAAAGCGGCGAGGATGAAGAAGGGGAGCACGCCAAGCCTGGCGAGGAACAGCGTGCGGTCGGCGTTCTCCGCATGAATGATCGCCCGCCCTTCCCCCCAGATGTTCTTCACGCCCTGCGAGCGAATGCCGCTCAGGTAGGGCCCCAGCGCCACCGCGACGCGCGACAGCGGTGGATGCTTGGGTTCATAGGTGAACGTTCCGCGATCGAGCAGCTCCATCCCGGCGGCGATGTGCACCCCTTCGTCGAACGTCTCGCTGAAGACCTCGTACGTGCTGATGATGCGCGCCGCTCCAATGGCGACGCACAACACGAAGCCGAGGCGGCTCCAGAGGGGGACGGACCGGGGGGAATTCACTACTAGCTGGACGCGTGGACGGCGCTCAGGCCACCAAGGGGGATGAACACGGGTTCATACTGCAGAATTGATGCCGCAGTGTTACCGGTCGATCACACGCTTGTGGAGGAGGCGCCAACCGTGGCCGCAGGGCGGCGCGCGCCGGGATCAGGCCGCGCGAGTCAGGACGCGGGGGCCGCTCTCTGTGATGGCGACCGTGTGCTCGAAGTGCGCCGAGCGCGAGCCATCGGCGGTCACGATCGTCCACTTGTCGCTCAGCGTGCGCGTTGCGGATCCCCCGATGTTCACCATCGGCTCGATCGCGATCGTCAGCCCGGCCATGAGCTTCGGGCCGCGTTTCGGCTTCCCCTTGTTCGGCACCTGCGGGTCGCCGTGTGGCTTGGTCCCTACGTAGTGACCGACGAGGTCGTCAGCCACCGTGTAGCCAGCGGGCCCGACCACGCCCCAGATCGCTGCGCCGATGTCACCCACGTGGTTCCCCACCACCGCCGCGGCGATCCCCGCGTCGAGTGAGGTGCGCGTCACGTCGATCAGTCGCTGCGTCGCCTGGTCGATTATCCCCACCGGGACCGTAATGGACGCGTCGGTGAAAAAGCCGTCGAGCTTGACGCCCACGTCGAGCTTCACGATGTCCCCGTCGCGCAGGATGCGCTTGGCCGACGGGATGCCGTGCACGATCTCCTCGTTCACCGAGATGCAGATCGCCCCGGGAAAGCCGTACAACCCCTTGAACGCCGGTTCCGCGCCACCATGCGAGCGGATGTACGCCTCCGCGGCCTGATCGAGCTCCTTCGTCGAGACGCCGGGCTTCACCAGGGGGCGCAGGTGCTCGTGCGTGAGGCCAAGGATGCGGCCCCCCTTCGCCATAATGTCGAGTTCGCGTTCCGACTTGAGGTGGATCATGTCCCCAATGCCTTCCGAGCGCGCGCCAGCACCTCATCCATCGTGCCCTGCGCGTCGATCGGCCTGAGCGGGCCGCCCGCCTCACGGTACCATCCGATCACCGGAGCGGTCTGCTCCTGATAGGTCCGCAGCCGGTTGCGGACGGCCTCAGGCTCGTCGTCCTTGCGGCGCGCGAGCGTCCCCCCGCACTTCTGGCAAGTGGAGCCTGGCTCCCGACCGGTGTAGGGCGTCTGGCAGTTCGAGCACACGGTCCGTGCCGACAATCGCTTGACGAGTTCCTCGTCCGGAATGTCGAAAATAAGCACCGCGTCCAGCGGGCGCCCCAACTCCTCAAGGACGCGCTGGAGCCCCTCAGCCTGCGGGACGGTCCGGACGACGCCGTCGAGGATCGCACCGTTGGCCGCGCCCGGTGATGCCAGGGCCTCCTTCATGATGCCCAGAATGACCTCATCGGGCACAAGGTCGCCGCGGTCCATCGCCGCCTTTGCGGCCAGCCCCAGGGGCGTCCCATCCCGCACCGCTGCCCGCAACACATCCCCCGTGGCCACCTTGGGGATGCCAAGCTGCTCGGCGAGACGTTCGCCCTGGGTGCCTTTGCCTGCCCCAGGGGGGCCGAGTAGGACGAGGATCATTGGGGACGGGTGGACGGGGTGGACGGGTGCACGCCAGATGGCAGATGGCAGGTCCAGCGGAAAAGAGCAAGGCGCGAGCCATATGCGCTCGCGCCCCTCGGTTGCAGTACGGCCCATCGAATGTCAGATGGCTTTCTGCCATCTGCCATACAGAAACGTCAGTGGCTAGAAGCCCCCCGTCGCCCCCTGACGCCCCCTGAACCGCACACGCCCCTTCTTCATGAATCCGTCGTATTTCCGGAGCAGCAGGTGCTGCTGCATCTGCGCCATCGTGTCGAGGGCGACGCCGACGACGATCAGCAGCGAAGTACCACCAAAGCGGAACGGCACGTTGATCCACTTGGCGATGAGCACCGGAAAGAGCGCGATCGCGGTAAGGAAGAGCGCGCCCGGCAGGGTGATGCGCGTGACGACCTGCTCAATGTAGTCCGCGGTCTTGGCACCCGGCTTGACGCCCGGAATGAAGCCGCCCTGCTTCTTCAGGTTTTCCGCCAGGTCGATCGGATTGAAGATGATCGACGTGTAGAAGTACGTGAAGAACAGGATGAGGACGGCCGAGGCAATCAGGTACGGCCACGAGCCTTCGGCGAAGAGGTCGGCGAGGCGCTGCAGCGACGGATTGCCCGAGAACTGGGCGATCGCGCCCGGCACCACGATCACCGATTGCGCAAACACGATCGGCATTACGCCCGCAGAGTTGATGCGGAGGGGAATGAAGTTGCGCGCTGCTTCCCGCATGCGCCCCCGGGCCATCGTCCGCTGGGGGATCTGGATCAGGATGCGCCGCGCCGCGAGCGTGAGGGCGACGACGCCCGCCACGACACCGAGCATCACGAGCGCCAGCACGGCGAGCGAAAATGGACCCACGGCTCCGGTGCCCACGAACGTGAACGTCTGGAAGATCGCGCCCCAGAACCCTTCGACGATGGAGAAGAAGATGATCAGCGACGCGCCGTTGCCGAGGCCGCGCTCGGTGATCTGCTCACCGAGCCACATCACGAACACCGCGCCCGTGGTGAGGAAGAGCGACATCTGGATCCGGAACCAGAAGCCGGGCTGGGCCACCGCTCCCTGGAGGGATTCGGTGAACAGCGCAAAGCCCCAGGCCTGCACGATCGCGAGCACCACCGTCAGGTACCGCGTGTACTGTCCGATCTTTTTCCGCCCTTCCTCGTCCTTGTTCATCTTGTCCATGGACGGGATGATCGCCGTCCCGATCTGGACGAAGATCGAGGCGGAGATGTAGGGCATGATGCCAAGCGCGAACACGGTGGCTCGCGACAGCCCACCTCCTACGAACAGGTCGTAGAGGCCGAGCAGGCCATTGCCTTGCTGGTTCTGGAAGAAGTCCAGCAGCGCGGCCGAGTCTACGCCGGGTGCGGTGATGTGCGCGCCGGTCCGGTAGAGGACCAGGCACCAGAACGTGAAGACGATCTTCTCCCACAGCTCCGGCGTGTTGCGAATGTTCGCCAGCGCCTGGGCGGGATTGGACTGCGCCATTTACTCCTCGATGCGGCCGCCAGCCGCGACGATCTTCTCGCGAGCGCCGCCGCTGACCTTGAGACCGCGAATGGTATACGCCTGTGACACTTCGCCATTGGCCAACAGTTTCACGGGCCCCTTGCGAGTCCTCACGAGACCGGCCTTCACGAGCGTCTCCGGGCTCACCTCGGCCCCTTCCACGCGGACGAGGTCGTCGAGACCCACGATCTGGTAGAAGGTGCGAAAGCGCGCGTTGTTGAAGCCACGCTTGGGGATACGACGCGACAGCGGCATCTGGCCGCCCTCGAACCCGGGCTTGCCGCCACCGGGACCGCCGTGACCCGCGCGGGCCATCGAACCCTTATGACCCTTGCCCGACGTCTTGCCGGTGCCGGAACCGGGGCCGCGACCCAACCGCTTGCGATCCCGGTGCGAACCCGGCGCCGCCTTCAGGTTGTGCAAGCCGATCTTCTGCTCAGTAGCCACGCTCTACTCCTTGATGGGAGTCACCTTGATCAGGTGACGCACCTTCTTGATCGCCCCGCGCAGCTGCGGCGTGTCCTTCTGGATCGCCGTATCCTGATGGTGCCGCAGTCCGAGGGACTGCAGCGTCAGGCGGAGCTTAGCGGGGTGGCCGATGCCACTCCTCACCTGCGTAATCTTCACCAGTTCCCCCGTCGGTGCTTCGTCCTTCGGGGTGACCTGTGGCCCGCGCGAGCGGTGCCACACGAATGTCCTAGGCATGCGCGCCCTCCTTCGCCTTGTGGCGCGGCTTGTAACGGAGCTGGCTCACGTCAATGCCGCGCTCGCGTGCGATCTGGTCTACCGTGGTCAGCTGCGCCAGGCCATCGAAGGCCGCGCGCACCATGTTGTGCGGGTTCGTGGAGCCAAGTGACTTGGTGAGGATGTCGTGGATCCCGACGCACTCCATCACCGCGCGCACCGCACCACCCGCGATCACGCCGGCACCCGGTGCCGCCGGCTTCATCAACACCTTCCCCGCCCCGTGATGCCCCGTGACTTCGTGGGGGATCGTGGCGCCCGTGAGGGGCACCGAGACGAGGTTCTTCCGTGCCCCTTCCACCGCCTTGCGGACGGCTTCGGAGACTTCGTTGGCCTTGCCGGTGGAGAAGCCGACCTTGCCCTGCCCATCGCCCACCGCGACGAGCGCGTTGAACGAGAAGCGTCGGCCACCCTTCACGACCTTCGCGACGCGATTGATCGCGATCACGTTCTCGATGAGGTCCGAACCGCCCTCGCGCGACTGCGCGTCACCGCGGCCACCGCGGTCACGACCGCCGCCATCGCGGCCACCGGGGCCACCGTCACGACCACCGCCTGGTCCACCGGGACCGCCGCGACCACGACCTGCGCCGCCGCCACCGGGAGCTCCCCGGCCACGACCCGCACCTGGTCCACCGCGTCCACGACCGCCACCCCCACCTCCGGGGCCACGCGCCGCTGGGGACGAACCTTCGCCCTGCCTTGGTTCAGCCATGTCTAGAACTCCAACCCGCCTTCGCGGGCTCCATCGGCCAACGCTTTCACGCGGCCGTGATATCGGTAACCAGCACGATCGAAGGTGACCTTCGAGATTCCCGCGGCCTTCGCCTTCTCCGCGAGCTGCTTGCCCACTGTCGAGGCGCGCTCGCTCTTTTTGCCCGTCAGGCCATGGTCGCCGGAATCGACCAGCGTGCGCATGGTGACATCGTCGATCAGCTGGGCGTAGATGTGCTTGAGCGATCGGAAGACCACGAGGCGCGGACGCTCCCCGGTCCCCGTCACCTTCTTGCGGACGCGCAGGTGTCGACGGTACCGCTGTTCCGAGGCCGTCTTCGGGATTGCCATGCGACGCATTACTTGCCTCCTGCCTTGCCGGCCTTGCGGCGGACGATTTCGTTGCTGTAGCGCACGCCCTTGCCCTTGTAGGGCTCCGGCTTGCGGAGCTTGCGGATCTCGGCGGCCACGCGGCCCACCACTTCCTTGTCGGCGCCCTCGACGATCACCGTGGTCGGCACCGGCGCGATGAGCTTGACGCCCGCCGGGGCCTTGACCTCGATCGTGTGCGAATAGCCTAACGACATGAGCAGGCCGTAGGGCTTCACCTCGGCCTTGTAGCCGACGCCCGTGATCTCGAGCTGCTTCTTGTAGCCGTTCGTGACGCCTTCGATCATGTTCGCGACCAGCGTGCGCGACAGCCCGTGCAGTGCCTTGTGGCGCGTCTCATCCGACGGCCGCTTCACCGTGATGACGTTGGCTTCCATCGAGATCTGCATCTCGGGATGGAAGGTGCGCGTCAGTTCCCCCTTGGGGCCCTTCACGCTCACCACGTTCCCGTCGATTTTCGCCGTGACGCCGCCGGGCACGTTCACCGGCTGCTTTCCGATTCGTGACATGGATCAGCCCTCCCTTACCACACGAGGGCGAGCAACTCGCCACCGGTGTGCGCCTTGCGGGCGTCGTTGTCCGACATCAGCCCACGCGACGTGCTCACGATCGCCATGCCGAGGCCATTGCGTACGCGCGGGATCGCCGAGGCGCCCACGTACTTGCGGAGGCCGGGGGTCGAGACGCGCTTCATCTCGCGAATGACCGACTGGTCTCCCGCGTACTTCAGGATCACGCGCAGCAGCTTGTGCCCCTTCTCCGACTCCACCAGGCGGTAGTCGGTGATGTAGTGGTTCTCCTTGAGGATCCGGGCCAGTTCGGCCTTCACCTTCGATGCCGGCATGTCCACGCGTCGGTGCTTTGCTGCGCACGCATTGCGGATCCGCGTCAGCATGTCGGCAATCGGGTCAGTCATGCTCATTCGTCAGTCTCTCTCTCCGCCCGTATCCGTGAGGACGCGGCGGAATCAATGTGAACAGATTTTGGATGGCAGAAGGCGGATGCTGTTGCTTGAACCGCCCCGCCTGCCCGCCCGAACTACCAGCTCGCCTTGCGCACGCCGGGAATGAGCCCGTTGAGCGCCATCTCGCGGAAGGCCATGCGGCCCAACCCGAAGAAGCCCTCGAACCCGCGCGACCGCCCCGTCATGGAGCAGCGGTTGCGGATGCGGACGGCCGCCGAGTTGCGCGGCAGCTTCCGCAGCTTGCTGTACGCTGCCTCCTTCTGCGCGTCGGTGGACTTGGGGTTCCGGACGATCGCCTTCAGTGCCTTGCGCTTCTCGCGGTAGCGCGCGACCAGCACCTTGCGCTCCTCGTTCTTCACGATCTTGCTCGTCTTCGCCATCGCGTCAGCTCGCCTGGAATTGGACCTGGATCGGCCGGTCATCGCCGCGGAACGGCATCCCGAGCTCGCGCAACAGCGCGAACGCCTGGTCGTCCCGGTTCGTCGTCGTCACGAAGGTGATGTCCATCCCGTGGATCTGGTCGATCATGTCGTAATTGATCTCGGGGAAGATCATCTGCTCCTTGATGCCCAGGGAGTAATTCCCGCGTCCATCGAACGAGCGCGTGCCCAGCCCGCGGAAGTCGCGGAAGCGCGGCACGGCGGCGTTGATGAACCGGTCCATGAACTCCCACATGCGCGTCCCGCGCAGCGTCACCGAGGCGCCGATCTCCTGGCCCTCACGCAGCCCGTAGTTGGCGATCGACTTCTTCGCCTTGCGCCGCACCGGCCGCTGGCCCGTGACGAGCGCCAGTTCCTCGACCACCGAGTCCAGCACCTTGGGCGTCTTGATCGCCTCGCCCATGCCGACATTGAGCACGATCTTCTCCATGCCCGGCACCTGGTTCTGGTTCTTGAGGCCGAACTGCTCGGTCAGGTGCGCGCGCACGGTCGTGCGATAGTACTCGCGGAGCCGAGGCGCCGGGATCGGCGACTTCGCACCCGCGTGCGGGCCCTTGGGGAGCATCGACTTGCGCTGCTCGCCCTTGCCACCGCCGCCGGATCCGCCCTTGGGGGTGCCGCCGCCACTCTTCTTCGTTTCCTTGGTTGCCATGATCTATGCGTCCTCTGCTCAGCGCACGCGGGGAATCGCTTCCCCACTCTTGGCACTGATGCGCTCCTTGGTCCCGTCGGCGTCGATGCGACGCTTCGACCGCGTGGGCGTGCCCTTCTTCGGGTCGAGCAGCATCACGTTGGAATGGTGAATCGGCGCGGGCATGTCGATGATCCCGCTCTGCTCCTCGGCCTTCCGGGCCTTGCGATGCCGCTTCACGATGTTGATGCCTTCGACCGTCACGCGTCCCGTCTTGCGGAACACGCGGAGGATCTTGCCCTCCTTGCCCTTGTCCTCGCCCCGCATGACGCGCACGGTGTCACCCTTCGACACCGGCATCTTCACGCGCTCCACCTTGATCGCGTGACGCCCGGCGCCGAGGCGCTTGCCCCCTTCCTTCTTGCGGTATCTCAGCACGCGCATGTTACAAGACCTCCGGCGCGAGCGAGACGATCTTCATGTACCGTTTCTCGCGCAGCTCGCGGGCCACGGGACCGAAGATGCGGGTCCCCAGCGGCTCGCCCTTGTCGTCGATGATGACAACCGCGTTCTCGTCGAAGCGGATGTATGTCCCGTCCTTGCGGCGGGTTTCCTTCACGGTCCGGACGACGACGGCCTTCGCGACCGCCGACTTCTTCACGGTGCCGTTGGGCAGCGCGTCCTTGACGGCCACGACGACCTTGTCGCCCAGGCCTGCATAACGACGGCGCGTGCCACCGAGTACGCGGATCACCAGGGCACGCTTCGCCCCGGAGTTGTCCGCCACTCGCACGATGGATTCCTGCTGGATCATCGATCGGGTCTCCTAAAGGGCGCGGTCGACGATCTCGACCACCCGCCACCGCTTGTCCTTCGACAGCGGCCGGGTCTCCATGATCCGCACGGTGTCACCGCGCTTCGCCGAGTTCTCCTCGTCGTGCGCTTTCACCTTGCTGGACCGCGTCACCATCTTCCCGTAGGTCGGGTGTGGCACGCGACGGTCCAGTCGGACCACCACGGTCTTCTGCATCTTGTCGCTCACCACCACGCCCACGCGCACCTTCCGCGTGCCGCGTTCCGGCGCCTGCTGCCCGTTGTTGGTCATCTCGGCCATGGTCGGTTCCTCTAGCGCGTGGCCGTAGCGGCCAGCAGGCGCTCACGCAGGATCGTGTGCATGCGCGCAACGTCTCTCCGGATCCCGCGCAACCGCAGCGGATCCTCCAGCGGCTCGGTCGCGCTCTTGAACCCGAGGCGGAAGCTCTCCTCGTCGAGTTCCGCCAGGCGCGCCCGGATGTCCGCGTCACTCATCTCGCGAATTTCTTCAGCTCGCATCGGTGTGCGCCTCCTCGCGTACCACAAACTTGGTCTTCACGCCCAGCTTGGCCGCAGCCAGGGCCATCGCCTTCTGGGCGATCTCCAGCGTCACGCCTTCCAGCTCGAAGAGCACGCGCCCGGGGCGCACCACCGCCACCCACCCTTCCGGCGAGCCCTTGCCCTTTCCCATGCGGGTCTCGGCGGGCTTCTTCGTGATCGGCTTGTCCGGGAAGATGCGGATCCAGACCTTGCCGCCACGCTTGATGTGGCGGGTGAGCGCCACGCGGGCGGCCTCGATCTGCCGGTTGGTCACCCACGCCGGCTCCATGGCCTGCAGCCCGTAGTGCCCGAAGGACACTTCCGCGCCGCGACCAGCCAGACCCTTCATCCGGCCCTTGAACATCTTTCGGAATTTGACTCGCTTGGGACTCAGCATTGCGTGATCTCGTGAAATGGCGCGGCGTCAGGATCGTGCTTCCCGTGCTTCCCGTGCCTCTCGTGCTTCTGTAGTTAGGAACCCGTGGAGTACGTCTTGCCGCGGCGGTCCTCGACCACCTCTCCGCGGAAGATCCAGACCTTCACCCCGATCGTCCCGAACGTCGTCTTCGCCGTGCTCGTGGCGTAGTCGATGTCGGCACGCAGCGTGTGCAGGGGCACCCGCCCCTCGTGGTAGCCCTCGACGCGCGCGATTTCCGCGCCGCCCAGGCGGCCACCCGCCTTCACCTTGATCCCCAGCGCGCCCATCCGCATCGCGCTCTGCACCGCCCGCTTCATCGCGCGGCGGAACGAGATGCGCTGCGACAGCTGGTTGGAGATGTTGTCGGCCACGAGCTGGGCATCCAGCTCCGGGCGCTTGATCTCCTCCACGTTCACCCCGACTTCCTTGCCCGACAGGCGCGCGATTTCCTCACGCAGCTTGTCGACCTCGGCGCCCTTCTTCCCGATCACGACGCCAGGGCGGCCCGTGTGGATCGTCACCACGACCTTGCCCGGCTTGCGCTCGATGTGCACGTCCGAGATCGCCGCGTGACCCAGGCGGGTCTTGATGTACTTCCGCAGCATCGCGTCTTCCTTGAGCAGCTGCGGGAACTCGCGGTTGGCGAACCAGCGCGAGCGCCACTGCTTCGTGATCCCGAGGCGGAATCCGATCGGATTGGTCTTCTGTCCCATTAGCGGCCTGCCTTCTCCGCCACGACGATCTCGACGTGGCTGGTGCGCTTGTGAATCGGGGTGGCGCGGCCCATTGCCGCAGGCATCCACCGCTTCAGCTTCGGCCCTTCATTGACGATCGCCTTCTTCACGAACAGCGCGTCGACATCCACGGACTCGTTGTGGATCCGCGCATGCTGCTCCGCGTTGGCCACCGCCGACTCCAGGACCTTGGAGATCTCGGTCGCCGCACGCTTCTTGGAGAACTTGAGCATCGACAGCGCCTCGTTCACCATCTTGCCGCGGATCTGGTCGATCACGAGGCGCATCTTGTACGGCGACTGGCGCGTGGTGCGCTGGATCGCCCGGGCTTCGGTCGACATCGCTTACTTGCCTCCCTTGGCGCCCGCAGCCTGCGCCGGCGTCTTCTTGTCCGTCGGCCGGTTCCCCTGGTGACCACGGAACAGCCGCGTCGGCGCGAACTCGCCGAGCTTGTGGCCGACCATGTTCTCCGTCACGTAGACCGGGATGAACTTGTTCCCGTTGTGCACGGCAAACGTGTGCCCGACGAAGTCCGGGAGCACCGTGCTCGCCCGCGACCACGTCTTCACGACGCGCTTCTCGTTCCTGGCGTTCATGGCATGCACCTTCTTCATCAGTGCTTCCTGAACGAACGGTCCCTTCCTGATACTGCGAGCCATAGATCGTCTGTCTCGTTAGGTCCCGGCAGCGGTCGTCCCGCCTGCCGTGTGCCGTGCCGTTAGAACCCGGACGCCGTTGCCTTGCCGCGCTTCCGACCGCGCACCATGAACTTCTGCGACGGCTTCTTCATGTTGCGCGTCTTCACGCCTTCCTTCTTGCCCCACGGGCTCACCACGTTGCGTCCGCCACGCGTGCGGCCGCCGTGCGGGTGGTCGACGGGGTTCATCACCTCGCCGCGCACCTTCGGGCGACGCCCCTTCCAGCGCGTCTTGCCCGCCTTGCCCCAGGAGATCAACTCGTGCTCCGCGTTCCCGACCTCGCCGATCGTGCCCAGACAGCGCATGTGCATGCGCCGCATCTCGGTCGAGCCCATCCGGAGCGTCACGTACTCCCCTTCCTTGGCCACCACTTCCGCCGACATGCCGGCCGAGCGGGCCACCTGGCCCCCCTTCCCCGGCACCAGCTCCACGTTGTGCACCGACGTGCCCAGCGGCACCTCGCCTAACGGGAGCGCATTGCCCGTGCGGATGTCCGACCCCGGCCCCGACACGATGCTGTCACCCACCGACAGCCCCTTCGGGTGCAGGATGTAGCGCTTCTCGCCGTCGGTGTACTCGACCAGCGCGATGCGCGCCGAGCGATTCGGATCGTACTCGATCTCCTTCACCGTGGCGACGACGCCGAACTTGTTGCGCTTGAAGTCGATCACGCGATACATCCGCTTGTGACCACCGCCCCGGCGGCGCATCGAGATGTGCCCGTGGTTGTCGCGGCCCCCGCTCTTCTTGAGCGGCTCGAGCAGCGACTTCTCCGGCGTCGAGCGCGTGATCTCCTTGAAGTCGGACACCGACCGGAACCGCGTGCCCTTCGTGACCGGCTTGAATTGACGAATGCCCATGCGTCCTTACACCTCGAAGATGGGAAGCTTGTCGCCGGCCTGCAGCGTCACGATCGCCTTCTTCCAGCTCGGGCGCAGGCCCGCCGTCTTCCCCATGTTCCGCCGCGGCTTGCCGCGCGTGTTCATGGTCCAGACGCCCGTGACCGTCACGCCCCACAAACGTTCGATTGCCTGCCGAATGGCCGGCTTGCTGGCGTCACGCGCGACCTCGAAGACGTACTCCCCGCGCGCCTGGTACTGCGCGGAGGTCTTCTCGGTGACGAGCGGACGCACGATGGTGCGGTGCAGCGTTGCCATCTCTTAGTCTCCCTTCTTCTTCGCCGACTTCTTCGCGGCCGGCTTCTTTTCCGTGGCCTTGGGGGCCGCCTTGGCCGCCACCTTCTTTGCGGCCGGTTTTGCCGCCGCGGTCTTCGTTGCCGTCCTCGCCTTCGTCGCGGCCTTGGTGGCTTCCTTGGTCGCGGCCTTCGACGCCGCCTTCGCGGCCTTCGTCGGCTTCTCGGCCTTCGCCGGCCTGGCCTTCTTCACCACCGGGGCCGGGGCCTTCTCCGCGATCGGGGCCAGCGTGTGCCCGATCGCCGGCGCCTCGATCAGCACCGTGTCCGACCAGAGGATGTGGTACGTCGACGCATCCTTGAAGGGCATCACGAGCACCCTCGGCAGGTTCCGGCCGCTCAGGTGCACGTTCGGCTTGTTGCCGTCGGTGAGCACGAGGACCTTCTGGCCGCTCAGGCCCACGCGCTCGATGAGCGACTGCATCGTCTTGGTGCGCGGCGCCGAGTCGTTGAATGCATCGATCACCGCGATCGCCGCTTCGCGGGCCCGCGCATTCAGCGCGCTCTTGCGCGCCAGCTGCTTGACCTTCTTCGGCAGCGACTCGTGGTAATTGCGGTCACCGTGCGGTCCGAAGACCGTGCCGCCGCCGGGCCAGTGCGGCGCGCGGGTCGAGCCCTGGCGCGCGCGTCCCGTGCCCTTCTGCTTCCACGGCTTGGCGTTGCCACCGATCACGAGGCCGCGCGTCTTGGTGTACGCGGTGCCCTGACGCTGGTTGGCGAGGTACGCCTTCACCGCGAGGTGCATGGCCGGCATGTTCACCGTGCCATCGAACGTCTCCGCCGGCAGCGCCACGCGCTCGCGCGCGGTGCCCAGGCCCGTGAAGGCCGCGGCGTCGAAGGAAGTCTGGTCAGCCATGGACTATTGCTCCTGCTTCCGCACCATCACGATGCCATTCGTGGCACCGGACACCGAACCGCGGATATAGAGCAGGTTGCGCTCGGTATCCACCTTCTCGATGCGGAGGTTGATTTGCGTGTGGCGCACGTTGCCATGCTGGCCGGGCATCTTCTTTCCCTTGATGACGCGCGACGGATCCGTGCCGGCGCCGATGGAACCCGGGCGACGGTGCTTGGTGTTGCCGTGCGTGTTGGGACCACCGCCGATGCCATAGCGCTTCACGACACCCTGGAAGCCGCCGCCCTTGGTCGTGCCCGTCACCTTCACGTACTCGCCGACCGCGAAGATCGAGATGTCGATCGTGTCGCCGGCCTTGTACTCGGGCGCGGTGGGCATGTCGTCGATGCGGAACGAGCGCA
The DNA here is from genome assembly GCA_014379705.1 of Gemmatimonadaceae bacterium. Lineage (GTDB taxonomy): Bacteria > Gemmatimonadota > Gemmatimonadetes > Gemmatimonadales > Gemmatimonadaceae > RBC101. The sequence goes on along the minus strand of JACMLI010000713.1, from coordinate 1,130 downwards.
GCATGCGCGGCGCAGCGCCGAGGCCCGCCTTCTTCGCATGGCCGAGCGACGCCGTGTTGGCGCGATGTCCCTTGGGAAGCTTCTTCTCGCCCTTCTTCGGCTCGCGCGCGGTGCGCGAGGTGCCATATCCCAGCTGCAGCGCGGCAAAGCCCGGCTTGTCGAACTCGTGCCCGATGACCTGCACGACCGGGTTGGGCCTGGCCTCAACCACCGTGCAGGGAATCTGCTGCCCCTGTGCATTGAAGATCTGGGTCATGCCCAGCTTCTTCCCAATGATGCCTAACATCTTTCCCTCGTGTCGTAGAGAGTCGCGACTCCGGCGGTCACTGCGCGCCGGACCTGCGGTCGTTGGACTCGTTGTCTCCAGATGGCAGATGACGGGAGGTTCACCCGTCCATCCCGTCCATCCCGTCTCCCCGTTCCCTACTGGACCTTGATCTCCACGTCGACGCCGGCCGGAAGGTCCAGCTTGGTCAACGCGTCCACCGTCTGCGCCCGCGAGTCGAGGATGTCGATCACACGCTTGTGCGTCTTCAGCTCGAACTGTTCGCGCGACTTCTTGTCCACGTGCGGCGACCGCAGGAGCGTCCAGAGACGCGTCTTGGTCGGCAGCGGGATCGGACCGGAGACCTGCGCTCCCGTCTTCTCCGCCGTCCGCACGATGTCCGACGCCGCCTGGTCGATGACCGCGTGGTCGAACGCCTTCAATCGAATGCGAATCCTGCCTGCCATTGCTGTGCCCGATGAGATGGCAGATGGTGGATGGCAGTGGCCGTCGAGCGGCCGGCTGCCATCGACCTTCTGTAGTTAGACCAGAATCTTCGTCACGACGCCCGAGCCCACCGTGCGACCACCCTCGCGGATGGCGAAGCGCAGCTGCTCCTCGAGCGCGACCGGCGTGATCAGCTCGATCACCATCTGCGTGTTGTCGCCCGGCATGACCATTTCCGTCCCCGCCGGCAGCTCAATCGAACCCGTGACGTCCGTGGTGCGGAGATAGAACTGCGGACGATAACCCTTGAAGAACGGGGTGTGGCGACCGCCCTCTTCTTTCGTCAGCACGTACACTTCTGATTCGAACTTCGTGTGCGGGGTGATCGTCCCCGTCTTTGCGAGCACCATGCCGCGCT
>JACMLI010000712.1 GCA_014379705.1 Gemmatimonadaceae bacterium | reverse complement strand
GCCCGCGAAGTCGACGAGGCCCACGCCCTGGCCCGGCGTCTCGACCACCGGCACGATGGCACCGCAGACCGCGGGGAAGACCAACGTGAAGACACTCCCCCTCCCCAGCGTGCTCTCCACGCGAATGCCGCCACCGTGGACCCGCACGATGCCCATCACGGCCGCCAGTCCCAGTCCGCGACCGGTGAACTTGGTCGTGAAGAAGGGATCGAAGATGCGGTCGATCGTCGACCCGGACATGCCGCTGCCGCTGTCCGTCACCGAGACCACCACGAACGGCCCCGGGCGCAGGTCGTCGGCGCCGCGGTACGGCGCGAGGTCCCCCTCACCGAGCGTCGCGACGTGCGTGCGCATCGTGATCGTCCCCGCCTCCCCGCCTAACGCCTCGGACGCATTCGTGATCAGGTTCATGATCACCTGCCGGACCTGCGTCGTGTCCACGTTCACGGCGGGGAGCGACGGCGCGAGGTCGAAGTGCACCTGCGCCTTCCGGCTGATCGCCGCCCGCAGCAGGGCCGCGGTCTTGGCCACCATGGCCGACAGGTCCACGCGCTGCACGACGACCTGCCCGCGGCCGGCATAGGCGAGCAGCTGCTGCGTGAGCTCCGCGGCACGCTTCGCCGCCGTCTCGATGTCGCGCAGCGTCTCGTCCATTTCCGGCGTGGCGCTGGCCATCTCCCGGACGAGCCCCGCGTTGCCCAGCACGCCCACGAGGAGGTTGTTGAAGTCGTGGGCAATGCCACCGGCGAGCACGCCCATGCTCTCAGAGCGTTGCGCGTGCTGCATGCGTTCCTCGAGGCGACGGCGTTCGTCCTCCGCCCGCACGCGGTCGGTGATGTCGCGCGCGATGCCCATGGTCCCGGCCACGCCTCCATCTCCATCGACAATGGGCGTAATGATTGTGTCGATGTCTCTCCACTGCCCGGAGGAGTCAAGGTACCTGTCCTCGAACCGGACCTGCCGGCGCGACTGCGTGACCCCGTGGTCGTGCGCGCGGAGTCGCTCGGCGAGCGCGGGCGGAAAGAAATCTGCGTCCATCCGTCCCATCGCATCGGCTTCGAGCGTCTGGAAGGTCTGCGTGAACGTGGCGTTGACGGCCACGTAGCGACCCTCACGATCCTTGAGCCAGGCGAGGTCCGGGATGTTGTCCAGGATGTCGCGCTGCCGACGCATGCTCTCCGAGAGCGCTTGCGTCGACTCCCGCAGGGCCTGCTCGGACTCGACGATCGTCTCGAGCTGCTCCGCGAGGCAGGTGCCCGTTGCGTGCAGTTGGCCCTTCTGCCACGCGTCCCGAAGTGTCTGGCGACGGAGCAGCAGCGACCAGTACGCGCAGATGCCCACTTGCACCAGGGCGATGCCGAAGTGGAAGAACAGTCGCGTGACCGAGATGTGCTGCATCTCGAAGAAGTGCAGCGGCACGCCCTGGTTGTGAAAGTACGCGAAGGCGATGTGCTGCCCGATGATCAGCCACGCCCCCGGCCACATCGATCTCCCCTCCTGGTACACCAGCATCAACGTGAAGCCGGTGAAGAAGAAGAAGTGCATCTCGGCGAGGCCGTGCAGCTGGTAGATGTGCAGGGCCACGAACGTCTGCACCGCGACCCCGGCCATGCAGCGCGTGAAGAACGAGCGCGGCCACAGTTTCGCACACGCGGAGAATCCGCCGACCGCGAGGACCGAGGTCAGCAGGGTGGCGGTCCAGGTCTGGAAGAAGAACGCGAGGCCGAGGGCAACGACCCCGTGCGCCAGGAGGAACCGGAACATGAGCCGGTCACCGCGGGCGTAGATGCCGCCCATGACTTCACGCACCTCGGCCTTCGTGAACTCGTGTACCTCGGACTCGCGCTCGATGAGCGGCGAGATGAACCCTCGAAGGCGCGAGGCGTCTGGGGGGGTCATCGCGCTGCGCGGAGGGGTGCGCCCTTGGCGCTGACCTGGCAACGTTGCCCGGCCGGGGAATCCGCCCGGCCCAGCCTGGCGTAGATTGGGAAAGCTCACACCCTGTTCTCCATGCGCATTTTCCTCGGGACTCTCCTGACGCTCGCCATTCTCGGGTTCGGTGGCGCCACGACGTACCTCGCCATCAATGAGCGGCAGCTGGTCTTTCACCCGGCCGAACGCGCGGTGGCCTCACCCCCTATGACGCTTGCACTGCGAGAGCGAAACGTGGCGTATGCGAGTGGCGATGGTACCAGGCTGAGCGCGTGGGTCGTTCCGGGGACGGGCCCGGATTCGGTGGGCTACTGGATGCTCATTTGTCACGGGAATTACGGCAACATCGGCTACGGCGACCGTCCCGCGTTCTACGCTAGCGCTCGCGACCTTGGCCTCAACCTCCTTGCCTTCGACTACCGCGGCTTTGGCGAAAGTGAGGGATCGCCGGAGGAACAGGGCCTGTATGCCGATGCGGAAGCGTCGTATCGCTACCTCACCGACTCCCTGCATGTCCCCGCGAACCGCATCGTCATCTTCGGTCACTCCCTCGGGAGCGGAGTGGCCATCGAGCTGGCCACGCGCGTCCCCGCCGCGGCCCTCGTGGTCGAGGGCGCGTACACCTCCGTCGTCGATCGCGGCCAGGAGCTCTACCCGTTCCTCCCCGTGCGCTTTGTCGCCAGCCAGCGTTTCGCATCGATCGAGAAGGTCGGGCGCCTCAGCGTGCCCAAGCTCTTCCTGCACTCACCGACGGACAACGTGATCCCGTTCGCCCACGGCGAGCGGCTCTTCGCCGCGGCAACCTCGCCCAAGCAGTTCGTGTCGGTCGTGGGCGGCCACATGGAGTCGTTCAAGCAGGACAAGGCCACGTATTTCGGCGCGATCCGCACGCTCGTGACCTCGCTCGACTCGACTGCTGTTCGGTACTAGCCAACGACACTGGGTCCCGGTTCTCGCCTCGCTAGCGCTCGCCGGACCGGGATGACTACTGATTGTCATCCCGGACAAGCGAGCGAAAGCGAGCGCAGAGCCGGGACCCAGAGTCGTTGTCCGTACGTCGTCAGGCCGCCAAGCCTCCGTGTCGCTACCGTGGCATCGCTCGCGGAACTACCACAGCCAGCAGCACCGCCGCGACCGCTGCACACCCCGCGCCAAAACTGAACGCAGTCGTCGATCCGCGTGCCTCCCAGATCCACCCGAAAATGAGCGACGCCGGAAGCGCCGCGATGCCGATCGCGAGATTGAACCAGCCAAAGGCGCGCCCCCGCGCCGTCGCCGGCACGAGGTCCGCCACCAGTGCCTTCTCCGCGCCCTCGGTCAATCCGTAGTAGACGCCGTAGACGCCCATCAGCACCCAGACGTGCGTCACCGACGTCGCGCGCGCAAAACCGAGGTAGACCAGCGCGTACACGGCCCACCCGGTGATGATCAGTGGACGCCGCCCGATGCGGTCCGAGATGCTGCCCCCCGGGGTCGACGTCACGCTCTTCACGACGTGGAGGAAGGCCCAGAGGAGCGGCAGGTGCTGCGGCGCGACACCTCCTTCCTGCGCGCGCAGCAGGAGGAATGCGTCGGTGGAGTTGCCTAACGTGAAGAGCACCAGGACGCCGAGGTATGCCCCGAAGCGGCGCCCGAGGGGGGCAGCGACACCAGCGCTCGCGCCACCGCGTGGCACCGGGCGCGGCACTTCCTTCACCGCCACGATGATCACCAGCACGGCGAGGGCCGCGGGAATCGCCGAGAGCAGGAACACCTGCCGGATCGTGAGCGAGAACCCCTGCAGCAGCGCGAAGGCGATGAGCGGGCCGATCACGGCACCCGCATGGTCCGCCGCGCGGTGAAAGCCGAAGGCGCGCCCTCGCGATTCCGGCGCCACGGAGTCCGCGATGAGGGCGTCGCGCGGGGCCGAACGAATCCCCTTCCCCACCCGGTCGCCGACGCGAATGGCGAGCACCTGCGCCGCCGATTGCGCGAGCCCCGTGAAGGGCCGCAGCACCGATGCGATCGCATAACCCGCCAGTATCATCGGTCGCCGGTGAGACATGCGGTCCGACCAGCGGCCACTCGCCGCGTTGAGGAGCGCCGCGGTCATCTGCGCACATCCCTCGATCAGCCCGACACTCATCGCCCCCGCTCCCAGCACCGTGGCCAGGAACGTCGGCAAGAGCGGATAGATCATCTCGCTCGAGGCGTCGGTCAGCAGCGACACGAGCGACAACGCGAGCACGTTGCGGCCAAGGCGGCGCTTCGGCGTCATGGCCCAAACGTATCCCGCACCGCTTGCCGGGGCAGCGGTGGCCGATTCATGTTGCGAGATGCCGCAGGATGTCGCGTCCGTCGTCACGATGCTCATCGCCCGCTTTCGCGACGCGATCGAGCGCGAAGACGCGCGCACCATGGCACACCAGGTGCAGCTGGCGGAGATCCCGTCCCCCACCGCGCGTGAACATCGGCGTGCGGCGTGGGTGGCCGCAGCGTTTGCGCAGCTGGGGTTTCACACGCGCCGTGACGAAGTCGGCAACGTCGTCGCATCCGACCCCGCGGCGTCCGACGCGCCGCCGGTCGTGGTCTGCGCGCACCTCGACACGGTGTTTCCCGACGACATCTCGCATCGCGTGGAAACGCGAGGGGACCGCTACATCGGCCCGGGCATCGGGGACAACGCGCGCGGCCTCGCCGGCATGCTCACGATTGCTCGCGTGCTCCGGGCGCACGGGGTGCGCACGCGACATCCGATCATCTTCGCGGCGACCGTGGGCGAGGAGGGCGAAGGCGACCTGCGCGGTGCCCGCCTCCTCTTTGCGCGCGACGGGGCGAATGCGCTCGCGGCCTTTGCCCTCGACGGTGCCGGGGACGACCGCATCGTCACCCATGCTGTCGGCACGCGACGCTTCCGCGTGACGATCAGCGGCCCCGGCGGGCATAGCTGGGCCGCGAGCCAGACGCCCAACCCGCTTCACGCGGCCGCCGATCTCACGTCTGAGCTCGCGCGCCTTCCGCTCCGGAACACCCCCCGGACGACGATCGCCGTAACGCGCATGCAAGGCGGAGACGCGGTGAATGCGATCCCCGCGTCCGCGACCCTCGACGTCGAGTTCCGGTCGCCCCAGGGTGCCGTGCTGGAGGAAGGAGAGCGTGCCCTCGCCCGCCTGCTCTCAGCCGCCCTCGAGCGTGAGGCGCCAGAGTGGACTCCAGCGGGCGGGCTCTCAGCCATCACCGCCATCACCAGCGACCGGCCTGCGGGTGTTGTGCCCGAGGATGCCACGCCGGTGCGCGCCGCGATCGCCGCGACCCGCGCCATCGACCGCATCCCCGAGTTCGCGATCGCCTCGACGGACGCGAACATCCCCCTCAGCCTGGGCGTACCTGCAATCGCGCTCGGCGCGGGTGGCACTGGCGGCGACACGCACACGACTGCGGAGTGGTTCGAGAACCGCGAGGGGGCCCTTGGCCTCACCCGAGCCCTCGCCGCCATCGTGGCGACGGCGGGCCTCGCCTAGCGATTCGACGCGGCGATCGCCTGGGCGACCCGAGGAGCGTCCTGGCGGATGTTCGTCAGGCCCCCCGTGTGGTCGTAGTTGTGGCCCACGAAGTACAGCCGCGTCTGGTCCGCGCTCACCACGCGGTCTCGCCGCGCGGCGAAGCCCTTCGTGTCGCGCTGCACGAGGTTGCCGAGGGCGTCGATGGCCGGGGCGTATCCCGTCGCAAGGAGTACCGCGTCGAAGTCTCTCGTGGTCCCGTCGTCGAACCGGACTCCGGTCGCCGTGAACGCCCCCGGAGCGCCATGGTGCACGTCGATCAGGCCTTCGCGGATGCAGTCCACCAGCGCGAAACCGATGAGCGGAATGGCGTCGAGCACCGACGCATTGGCCGGCGGCAGGGGGGACTTCCCGTGCTTCCTCTCCAGGCGCTTCTGCGTCATCCGCAGCAACGGCCCCTGCATGCCTCGCGGGAGTCGGCCCAGCAGGTAGCGCACGTATTGCACGGGAAAGGGCCCGAGTTGTCGCGGGACCACGTTCGCACCGGAGCGCACGGACACGGTCACCTTGGCGCCGGCGCGCGCGAGCTCACTGCCGATTTCTCCGCCTGAGTTCCCCACCCCGACCACGAGGACGCGCTTGCCCACGAAGGGTGCGGGGCGCCGATACGCGGACGAGTGCAGCACCTCCCCCTGGTAGAGTTCACGCCCCGGCAACTCCGGCATGCGCGGTTTGGCCACGATCCCACTCGCCATGACCACGTCACGCGCCTCGACGATCTCGCCATCGGCGAGCGTGGCCCGCCAACCCGCACCCACCCGGTCGATGCGTCTGACCTCCCGATTGAGCTCCGCGGTGATCCCCTTCACCTTCGCGTACCGGCGCAGGTAGTCGAGGAACTCGTGGCGTGTTGGAAACAGGGACGTGCCCCTGGCATACGAGAGCCCGGGGAGCGTGGACATGTGCTTCCCGGTGTGGAGCGTGAGCGACTCGTACAGCGACTCCCAGGTGTCGGCTATCGTCGGCCCTCGCTCGAGCAGCCGGTAGCGCTCCCCGACGCGCGCCAGCTCGGCCGCCGTGGCCAATCCCGCTGGCCCGGCGCCGACGATGAGGGTATGTGCGCTTCCGTACGGCATCGCATGCTCCATCGGGCAGGCCACGCGCCCTCGGCAGCCACCTCAATCCCATCCCCCGGCGCGCGGCGCGGACAACCTCGTCACCCTGCGGCCCGGGCGCAATGTCACCAGCGGGCTATGCGGCCGCCGGAGTGGCCGCCTGGTAGAGCCGGGAAAGGGCGCTCGCGGCCGATCAAACTTTCGATTGCCGGGAGGTACGGTGGACCGTAACGTGAATGCACTCACCTTTCCCGGAGCCTTTCATGCGTCGCATTTCCGCTGTGCTGCTCCCGTTCGCCCTGGCCCTCGCATGTGCGAAAGCGGAGACGCCCGCCGCCGACAGCTCGGCGATGGCGATGTCACCAGCCGGTCTCACCGAATCCGAGGTCGCGGGCACCTGGTCGGGCACTGCCAAGGCTGACGGGGGCACGGACACGACCACGATGCACTGGACGCAGGTGTGCGCGGCGGGCACGTGTAACGGCACGCTCCAGGAAATGCCGGGCGTCACCATCGTCTCGACCTACCGCCTCGAGGCCGACAGCACCATGGGCGTCTCGACGCCGTACGACGACAAGATGTTCAACGCGCGCGTCATCGATAACTGGGTGGCGCGGATCAGCGGGACCTCGATAACCGGCCGGGGCTGGAACGTCCTCGCCGACAAGCCGGACTCGGTCTTGAGCCGATACACCTTCACCGGCACCAAGTCGTGAGTGGTCGGGTGGTCGGGTAGTCGGGTGGTCGGGTGAAACGCTTGGGAAACGCTTGGGGTCAGACTCCAAGGGATGGGAAACGCTTGGGGTGAAACGCTTGGGGTCAGACTCCAAGAGATGGAGTCTGACCCCAAAGCCGCTCCCCAAAGCCGCTCCTGCGCTGGTTCCACCCGACTACCCGACCACCCGACCACCCGACCAAAAAATCAGCCGTCGTTCCGCACCTCGGAATGGTCGCCGATGGTCACCTCGCCCTTCACCCCGGCGAGCACCACCTCGTCGCCAACCAGCGAGTTCACGAGCTCGCAGCGCGCGATGCGCGTCTTTGTGCCGATCACCGTGTCGCGGATCCTTGATCCATCGATGATCGATCCCGCGCCGATCGAGACGTTCGGCCCGACCACCGAGTCGTTGATCGTCACGCCATCCTCGATGTACACCGGCTCGAAGATCGTGCCGCCGAGTCCCTCGGGCTTCCGCGCGCGCCCCTTCTCGAGCATCGCACGGTTTGTCTCGAGCAGCGTGTCGATCTTGCCGGCGTCGTACCACCCATCCACGTCGATCACCTTGATCTTCGCGCCCTTGTCGATCATGTACTGGAACGCGTCGGTCAGGTAATATTCGCCCTTGTTCTTGGGCTGCGTGAGCACGTGGTCGATGCCCTCGAACAGCAGCTGCCAGTTCTTCATGTAG
>JACMLI010000711.1 GCA_014379705.1 Gemmatimonadaceae bacterium | reverse complement strand
TGTCCGGATGACAACAGTGCGTGCTCGCGGTCGCTCGCTTGTCCGGATGACAACAGAGAGTGCTCGCGGTCGCTCGCTTGTCCGGGATGACAACAGAGAGTGCTCGCGGTCGCTCGCTTGTCCGGGATGACAGATGAGAATCGTCGCCCCGGCGAAGGCCGGGGCCCCGTGTCGTTTGCCCCAGTACACACGAGAACGACGGAAGTCAGGACACGCCCGGAGCCGCGACGTTGCGGATCACGTCGTACAGGAAGCGCAGGCCATAGGCGACGTTCGCCACCGACACCTTTTCGTCGTTGCCGTGCACGCCGCGCCCATCCCCCTCGGCGATGAGGAAGGGGCCGAAGCCATACGTGACGATACCTAACGAGCGATAGTGCGGGCGGTCGGTCCCGCCGGTGGACATCAGCGGCGTGACCGTCGCGTCGGGGGCCCGCGCCTTCGCCGCCCGCGAGATCGCGCGGAAGAGGTCCGTGTCGATCGGGTTGTCCAGCGGTGCGTTGGGTGTCGCCAGCGGCGTCCAGGTCACGCTGTCGTCGTTCACGACCTTTCTGAGTTCCGCGAGCACGGTCGCGGCGTCCTGGTCGGGCAACAGGCGGATATCCACCTCCGCCGATGCCTCCGCCGGGATCACGTTGGTCTTGTTCGAGCCCGTCAGGACGGTCGGCGTGATCGTCGTGCGCAGCAGCGCGTTGCGATCGGGGTCGGAGGTGAACCAGGCGCGCGCCCGCGGCGACTTGAGCGCCGTGGCCGGATCGGACATCCAGCCGCGTGCTTCCCCCTGGTAGTCCGTGGCGATGGCCTTGAAGTAGCGCTCGACGACCGGCGTGAGGTGCAGCGGCGTCTCGTAGTTTGACAGCCTGTGTAGCGCGGCGATCAGGCGCGGCACGGGATTCGTGCGCGTGGGGCGCGAGCCATGGCCGGGAACACCCTTCACCGTGAGCTTGTGCCAGAAGGTCCGCTTCTCCCCCACGCCCACGCCGAAGTACGCCACCGTGCCGTCGGGGAGCACGCGATTCCCCGCACCCTCGGTGAGCACGTATTCGACGTCGCGCAGCAGGTCGGCATGACGCCGCACGAACACCCTGGCCCCGGTCGAGCCGAGTTCCTCGTCGGCATTCGCGATGTAGACGATGTCCCGGTCCAGGGGAATGCCGGCGCGCTTGATCGCAATCAACACCATGAGTTGCACGATCCCATGTCCCCGCATGTCGAGGGCGCCGCGACCGTACAGGTAGCCATCCCTGACCACGCCGGCAAAGGGATCGGTCGTCCAGTACCGCGGATCGGCCGGCACGACGTCCATGTGGTGCACGAGGGCCAGGGCCTTCGCCTTGCCGGTGCCGGGGAATCGCGCGTACAGGTTGGCGCGCCCGGCGCCCAGCGTGTCCTCGTCGAGGATCTGCGCGGGGATGCCCTCGCGATCGAGGATCGCCTTGAGGAAGCGCGCGGTCGCCAGCTCGTTGCCCGGGGGATTCGACGTGTCGATGCGCAGGTACTCGGCCATCACCTGCATGGTCTCGCGATGGAGCGCCTCGAAGTCGATGGGCTGCCCCTGCGCCTGGAGGAACGCCGGGAAGGCAAGGAGCAGCGGAAGCAGGCGACGGGTCATGGCGGTGAATGGGATGGCGTGTCGGGAAGGTGACGGGGGAACGCGTCGACCGACAGTGTACATTCCTCGCGGCGAGGACACCGCATGGATCGATCGCTCACATCGCTGCTGCGGGACGGGGTTGCGCGCGGCCTCATCTCCGACGCGCAGCGTGACGCGTTGCTCGCCCTGGGCGCCGAGGCCCCGCCGTCCGAGCCCCGCCGCGAGGCGCACTCCGGGCTCAACGCCGTGAACATCGCGTACACCATCGGCGCGCTCCTCGTGCTCTTTGCGTGCGGGTGGTTCCTCGTGAGGCAGTGGGCCGACCTCGGTGCCTGGGGCGTGTTGGGCGTCACCCTGACGTACGGGGCGATCCTCGTTGTGGCGGGTCGCCAGCTGGCGCGCCTTGGCTTCGCGCGCGCGGCGGCCATTGCGCTGATGCTCGCCGTCTCGCTCACGCCTGTCGCCACGTGGGCCGTGCTCGACCTCACCGGTGAGTGGCCGCGCGTTCCCACCTTCGACGCCTTCTGGCGCTACGGACCGTACTCCGCCTCGCGCTACCTCATCCTCGACCTCGCGACGGTCCTCGTGGTGCTGCTGGTGTGGCGTCGACGGCGATTTCCCGCCTTGATGCTCCCCCTCTCGGTCGCGCTGTGGTGGACCTGGTTCCACCTGAGTCGCCTCATCGACATGGGCTACTGGGCGGATGACTACCAGAACTGGATCGTGCTGGCCGCGGGTCTCGCGCTCCTCGCCCTCGCCGACACTGTCGAGCGCTGGCAGCGCCGGACCGACGTGCGCGTGCGGGAAGGGGACTACGCAGGGCCGCTGTGGTATGCCGGCCTGGCCGCATTTGCCATCGGCTACATGATCGTCTGGTCGGACGCCCGGGCCTGGAAGCACCTCATGCCCTTCGTGTCCGCGGGCCTCCTCGCGCTCTCGCTCGCAACGGGGCGTCGCCCCATTTCCTTTGTTGGCGTCGCAGGGGTGTTCGGCTACCTGGCCTACCTCGCCTCCGACGTGTTCAAGTCCGGAGCGGCCTTCCCGATCGTCCTGGCGGCGCTCGGCATCCTCACGCTCGTCGCGACAGTCTGGCTGCAACGTCGCCTGCCGGCGCTCACGTCCCGCATGTCGGGGACGGATCGGATGCCCCCCTGGCCCATCCCCCTGTCGTGGCTCCCGATGGCGTTCGCCCTCGTGATGGCTGGGGTCTCGCTCAAGGACGCGGGCGAACGCCGAACCGAGCGGGAGCGGCTGGACTGGGAAGCACTCCTGGAGCGCCACCGCCAGGTGCAGAAGGACGCCCGCGAGGGACGTCGATCGGAGTCGGTGCCGCGCCCCACCCCGCCCCCCATCCCGCCCCAGTAAAGGCAACGGCACCACGGGAAACCCTGCCTCTGCCGGGGACGTAGAGCGAGCGGACGCTCTCCCACCCAGGACCCGATGTTTGTAGCCCTCACCATCACGCTCGCCCTCCAGGCCGTCTCCGTGCAGGTCGGGGGGAGCAAGGCCAAGGCCGACAGCGCCAAGCGCGCGGTCATTCGCGATTCGATCCGCGCCGAGATCGTCAATCGCGCCGATGACAATCGCCGCCGGCCCGTGCGACGCATCCCAGTGACTCCCGAGCTCGAGCGCACCGCGTTCAAGGACTCGTCGTCGCGTGCCCTGTTGCTGCGTGCCCGCGCGGCTCGCTTCGAGCAGGATTCCACGCTGCTGTCGTACGACGCTTCCGCATACCAGCGCATTTCTGCTGGCCTTGGCTTCCGGGCGATCGGGCGCGATCGGCTGCTCTTCCGCGTCGAGAACGCGTCGCGCGTCCGGTGGTCACGGTCGGGCGGGCTGCACGTGGACGTGAAGGGGCGCCGTGCCGTCTTCCCGATGCTCAAGGACGAGGACAGCGACGTGAACATGGAGGACAGCGGCCCGATCCCGTACTACCCGGGGCGCGAGGCCCTCTGGGTCGGCTCCGGCATGGCGCGTGCCGAAGTCGACGAGAGCGAGATGGTGCACCCGATCGCGATCGGCTCCGAGGCATACTACAAGTACGAAGCCGGCGACTCGCTCACGATCACGCTGTCGGACGGCAAGGCGGTCCGCCTGCGCGAGCTGCGCATCGAGCCGCGGCGTCCGGAGTGGAAGTTCTCCGTGGGTTCGTTCTGGTTCGACCAGACGAGTGGCCAGCTGGTGCGCGCGGTGTATCGCTTCGCATCGCCGATGAATATCTGGGCTGTCGCCGAGGAGGAGACGGCGCGCGAGCGCGAGGAAGACAAGAAGGCGGGCCGGAAGAGCGACCCCGACGATGAAGTGCCGGGGTGGGTGAAGGGAATGATGTCGCCCATGGAGGCGAACCTCGAGGCGGTCACGGTGGAGTACGGCCTGTATGGTGGGCGGTACTGGCTCCCGCGCACGCAATACGCCGAAGGGCATGCGAAGGCGTCGTTCATGCGCGTGCCATTCAAGCTCGAGGAGAGCTTCAAGTACGCCAGCGTGAACGGCACAGACAGCATGCCGCCGTTGCTCAAGCAGCTCACGTATCGCGAGCTCCGCGACTCCCTCTTCGGCCACGATTCGACGCGCTGGGCCGACCTGACCCCCGAGGTCCGCCGCGAGCGAACGCGGCTCCTCGCGCATGCCGACTCGGCGCGTCGCGCGCAGCGCGCGGTGCGACGCAAGGTGGAGTGCGCGACGACGG
>JACMLI010000710.1 GCA_014379705.1 Gemmatimonadaceae bacterium | reverse complement strand
CGGCTCCTCCTGGCCGCGGGGGCGCGCCCCCGCCCGGACGACGTGGGGCGCGAAGAGACGCTCCTCGAGTTGGTGGCGGGCGCGTCGAGCGACCACGCGCGCATCGCGCTCGAGCTGCTCCTCGATGCGGGCCTGAGCCCAAACGCGCCGATGCAGGACGGCCGCTCGGTGCTCTTCCACCAATGGCTGGCGCCGGAAGCCGCGCGTGTCCTGCTTGCACGTGGCGTCGACCCCGCAGTACACGACACGCGCGGCGGCGCCCTCGACTGGTCGCCAGTCACGTACCAGGCCGACCTGCGGCGCTGGGCTACCGCGCTCGTGCTGCTGGAGGGCGGGGTTCCACGCGATCACGGGAACCCACCGGGCTCCGTGCTGGCGCGCGTAATGAAGCTTGACGAGGGTCAGGTCACCGACGATGAACGCGCCGACCCGGCGTATGCCGCGTTCATGGCGGCCGTGAGACAGTAGGGCCTCACGGATTCGTGAGGGTGCGCTGCAGAGTCCACGTCGACCGCGTACAGCTCAATGAGCCGCCACCGCCTCGGCTCCGACGTGTACGGCCAGCTGCTGCTCGAACTGGACCCGCGACGCGTCATCCCCGAATGCACTGGCCGGGATCACGATGGCAATCAGTGGCGCGATGACGATGAACGTTCGCGCACCGACCCGCTCAATCCGCTGGATATCGCGCCAGGCAACACGAACCGTGGTGACAGGTCCGGACTCCTGGACGCCCTCCGTACTGAACGCCAGCGTCGTTGGGCCGACGATTCCTCGCAGCGTTTCGGCCGAGAGGACGGAGCGCCAGAAGGACCCTTGATACCACCGGTAGAGTGATGGGAGCAACACCGTAAGCAGCGCCGCGAAGGCGCCGGACACCAGGTATCCCCGGTTCTGATGTCCCTGCTTCACGTAAAAGAGTACGGCGCTGCTCCATGCCAATACCACGATCGCGACGTAGGCGAACCACATGAACCTTCGACCCACGATCGATTCGGAGACGAATCGTTCCAGCTTGGCGAGATGATCCGCCGCGGTTGTGGAATAGTGAAGTGTGGTCAGCACCGGCCAGCCCGCACGCACCGGTTTGCCGGTCGAACGTTCGGCAAGAGCCGGGTCATCGCTTCGCGCCCGCTTTCGCCGAATCGCCCATCACTGGCACCGCGATGCTGGCCACCGAGTCGGCGGCCAGTGGCCTCTGGCCCTTGAGATGCTGGTCGAGGAACGCGAGGATCCCCGAATAGCCACGGATTTCGTTCTCCTTTTTCACGAACCCGTGGCCCTCGTCGGGGAACACCACGTATTCCACGGGCACTCCGTTCTTCTTCGCCGCCGCGACAATCTCGTCGGATTCGACCTGCAGCACGCGCGGATCGTTCGCGCCCTGCAACACCATGAGCGGCACCTTGATCTTTTCCGCATTGAACAGCGGTGAGATCCGATGAAGCCGCGCCGAGTCGGTCTTCGGGTCGCCCATCTCCTTGTAGAGCGCCTCGCGGAAGGACTCCCAATACGGCGGGATGCTGTTCAGGGTGCGAATCCAGTTCGAGATGCCGAACAGGTCGACGCCCACCTTGAACTCGTCCGGCTGCAGCGTGACCGCGGCAAGGGTCATGTAGCCACCGTAGCTCCCGCCCATGATACCGATCTTCGTCGTGTCCACGTAGCCCAGCTCCGCCAGCATGCGTTTGGCGGCCACGACGTCGCCCAGGTCCGCTTCACCGTGCTTGCGATCGTCCATCTGGAAGAACGTCTTGCCGTACCCGCTCGAGCCACGGTTGTTGATGTCGAACACGACGTATCCGCGATTCGCGAGGGCCTGCGTCAGGGCGAAGTACCCCACCTGCGCCTGTCCCCCGGGCCCGCCATGCACCATCACCATCGCCGGCGCCTTTGAGGCGGCCGAGGCCTGGTGCGGCTTGTAGAGCACCCCCGGTACCTCGACGCTGTCGTAGGACTTGAACCGCACCACGCTCGGTACGACCAGCTCCTCACGCTTCATGCGGGCGTCGAGGGAGCTCGTCAGGCGTCGCGGCGACTCGGCGATCGTGCGGACGTACAGCTCGTTCGGCACGCTGCCGTCGCTCGCGTAGAACGCAATCAGGGAGTCGTCAGGCGATACGGTGAAACCGCTCACGAGCCCGGTCGGCATTCCGGTGAGCGACACGGGTTGCAT
>JACMLI010000709.1 GCA_014379705.1 Gemmatimonadaceae bacterium | reverse complement strand
CGACTCGGCGATCGTGCGGACGTACAGCTCGTTCGGCACGCTGCCGTCGCTCGCGTAGAACGCAATCAGGGAGTCGTCAGGCGATACGGTGAAACCGCTCACGAGCCCGGTCGGCATTCCGGTGAGCGACACGGGTTGCATAGTCTTCGCGTCGAACACCCGGGCCGTCACCTTCGCGTCGTCGTTGACGCCAACAATGAGGTACGTGCCGCTCTTCGAGTACCTCGCGCCAACGATGTCCCAGTCCTGCTCGTACACCGTCTCCCTGGAGCCGTCGGCGACGTTGTAGCTCAGCAGGGACGCGAACTCGCGGCCGCTGTCAGACACGAACAGCAGCTTTGCCCCGTCAGGCGAGAACGCGGCGGGCGAGTTGTTCACGGTGCCCGTGTGCTTCGTGATGTTCGTCGCCGTCTTCTTCTGGAGATCCTGCAGGAAGATGTCCTGGTCGGACGTGGTGTAGCTCTTGACGAGCGCGAGGTACCGCTTGTCGCGCGAGACGCCGGCGATGCCGTACCCGTCGGTGTTCGCGTAGACGAGCGTCTTTCCGAGTCCGTCCGCGTTCACCTCATAGACGTCGAAGAAGCGCTGGTCACGCTCGTTGCTGGTGATGAAGAACGACTGGTCATCGCCTGCCCACGCGAGGAAGCTCGCCGCGTGTTTCGTTCCCGGCGTGATATCCTTGATCGAGCCATCCGGATGGCGGACGTAGAGATGCGAGCGCTCGTTCCCACCTTCGTCGGACGAGTAGAGAATGCGCTCGTCGTTTGGAAAGTATCCGACGGGGAAGATCGCGTTGGTCGTGGACGTCGTCAGCGGCTCCATGGCCCCACCCGCGACCGGCACGGCGTAGGCGTTCCAGATGCCTGACGTGTTCGACGCCACGAGGAGCTTCTTTCGATCGGGCGAGAAGGATGCGCCGAAGAATTCCTTGTTCGCGTAGAAGTCAGCGACGGAGTACTGGGTAGGCGTGAAGGTCCGGCCCGCGTCGGCGCCCGACTGCGAGCTCGGCTCGGCGCTGCAGGCGAGGCACACGACGGACAGGAGGAGAAGAGGCAGCCGCGCGGTAGGCATAGGGGGATCTTGGGGTGTGAGAGGCTCTGGTACATCATGTCGCATGACCTGCCCGGCAGACCGAGCTGCCTTTCCTGCCTACGGGGTCTTCACACGCGCGAACTCCGCCAGGTCCTCGATCGACACGCCGGACACCTTGGCCTGGGCGTCGAGCTCAAAGCGAACCCACGTCATGTCGCCCGCGAGGAGCGAGCTGTCCCCCCGGCCATTGAACGTGTCGTAGTGGAAGTGAGAGACCCGTGCGTTGAGCCCTTCGGGATACCGCACCCGGAGGGCGCCATTTTCGACGGCGACGGTCACGTCCCCGTACATCTCGTGCCGGTAGGTCCCGGCGTATTCCGCCAGGGGACGCGAAGGCTGTGTGTTCGGCACGCGGGCTGCGATGCGATCACCGAGTCGCTTCGCCGCGGCCTGCTCCGCAACGTTTGTCTCCGCCAGCACCTGCGCGCTCCAGTCGCGCTTCGGGCCGCCGAGCAGGTCCACCAGGATCTTGTTGCCGAGCGCGGTATAGAGGCCGTTGTGCGGACTCGTATTCGTGAGCACTACGACGCCGAGCCGGCGTTCGGGCACCATGGCAACGAAGGAAAGCATGCCATCGATCCCGCCGGTGTGCTGCAGCACCTTCACTCCCAGCAGGTCGGAGACTCCGATACCGAGCGCGTAGAGTTGAAAGTGGCGCCCCAGGCCCATCGTGTCGTTGACGATGCGCGTCGGGATGCTGTGGGGACCGGTGATGTCCTGGAGGGTACGAGGCTTGAGCAGCGTTGCGCCGTTCCACGCACCGCCATTCAGGATGAAGCGCATCCACGTCGCCATGTCCTGCACGTTCGAGTTGATGGAGCCGGCGGCGGCCGCGTTGTCGATCTCGCGATAGGCGATCGGCACGGCGCCCCTGGCGTCCGCGAAGGCATGCGGTGCCGCGACATTCGCCTGGCCCCGCAGTGCACGGACCGACGTGTTGGACGCCGTCATTCCCAGGGGCTTGAAGATGCGTCGGTCGATCAGGTCGTCCCAAGGCATGCCTGAGGCAGCGGCGAGGACCTGGCCCGCGGTGATGAACATGATGTTCTGGTAGCCATATTCGGTGCGAAACGACGAGTTGGGAGGAAGGAGGCGAACGCGCCGGACGATCTCGTCACGCGATAGGCCGGTGCCGTACCACAGCGGATCACCTCGGCGTCCGAGGCCGCTGCGGTGTGACATCGCATCGCGCACCGTGAACTCGCGCGTCACCCACGGGTCGTAGAGCGAGAAGCCCGGGATGTGCTTCGTGATGCGATCGTCGAGCGAGAGCTTGCCTTCGTCGGCAAGCATCGCGGCGGCAACCGCCGTGAAGAACTTGGTGTTCGACCCAATGGCGAAGAGCGTCTTGTCGTCGACGAGGCCCGGCTTGCCGACTTCACGCACCCCAAAGCCCTTCGCGTACACGAGCTGGTCGTCCTTGACGATCCCGACGGCGATGCCCGCACCCTTCCACTCGGCGAGGGCCTTGGGGACGTACGTGTCGAGGTCGCGGACGACTGCGGCGGTGGTCGCGTCCTGCGCACCGAGGGGGACAGCGATCGCGATGGCGGCGAGTAGCGTGCGGGCGTATGACATGGTCGGGAGGGGTGGCAGCATGGGGATCGTGCACCCCCGTCTGCGCCGCGGCAAGGTTGCGAGCGAGCGCGCTCTCTCAGTCGCCGGGAGTGGGCGAGCTGCCGACGGGCAGGAGCGACCACACCCGCCAGGCGGGCCCGCGTAGTAGCGTACTGAAGCCCCAAAACTGCGATTCACCAACTGCCGGAGTAGACCGATGTTCCGTGACCGTGCCCGCCATTGCTTCGCCGGTGTCGCCGCCCTTGTCCTGCCGCTCGCGCTCACGGCGCAGTCGCCCGCCGATGCGTGGTGGCGACACGTGCAGGTGCTCGCACACGACTCGCTGAAGGGGCGCAACACGGGCACGCCGGGGCATGAAACCGCGTCGCGATACATCGCGGAGCAGTTCACGGCGGCCGGGTTGCAACCCGGTGGGAGCGACGGGTGGTTCCAGCGTGTGGCGTTCGTGGAAACCAGGCTGGACGTCGCGCGGGTCGCCCTCGCCCTGAAGGAGAACGGCCAGTGGACGCCTCTTGCCGCCGGTGGTGACCTGCGACCCACCGCGCGGCTCGCCACGGATGATGTCGAGGCCCCCATCGTCTTTGCCGGATACGGGCTCTCGCTGCCCGGGGCAAACGATCTCGCCGGCCTCGACCTCCGGGGCAAGATCGTGTTGCACTTCAACGGCGCCCCCGCCGGCTTGAGCGCGCCGATGCAGGCCCACGGCACGCGCTCGCGGTGGACGGCCATGCAGCAGGCGGGCGCGGTCGGGATCATCGCCATCGGCGCTCCGGGTAGTTGGGGCAACGCGGCCGGAATCGGCGGGGCGACGATGGCGCTGGCCGACACCACCCTGGACGACACCCGCGGGCAGCGCATGGGGGCTGCGGTGAATCCGGCCCTGGCCATGCGCCTGTTTGCCGGCAGCGGCATCACCTGGGACACCGTCGTCGCCCGCGCTCGACGTGGCGAATCGCTGCCCAGGGGGCCGCTCACGGTTGCATTGCGTGCCACGCTGCCCACCGTCCGTCGCACCCTGACCTCGCCTAACGTCGTCGGCCTGGTTCCCGGCACCGATCCCTCGCTGCGGGACGAGGTCGTCGTCTTCTCGGCTCACTCCGATCATGTCGGAACGGCCACCCCCAACGCCACCGGTGACAGCGTGTTCAACGGGGCGATGGACAATGCGTCAGGGGTGGCCACGCTGATCGAGACAGCGCGTACGATCGCGGCGCGTGGTGGCAACAAACGCACCGTTGCCTTCGTGGCCGTCACCGCAGAAGAGAAGGGCCTGCTTGGCTCACGGTACTTCGCCGCGCGGCCGACGCTCCGGTCTCATCGGATCGTCGCGAACCTCAACACGGACATGTTCCTGCCACTGATTCCGCTCCGCGGCCTGTTTGCGTACGGCTACGACGAATCGGACCTCGCCGATGACATCGACGCCGTGGTGAAGGCCCGCGGCTTGACGGTCATGCCCGATCCCGAGCCGCAGGAGAACCGCTTCGTCCGCAGTGACCAGTACAGCTTCATCCGTCAGGGGATTCCGGCGCTCGCCTTCAAGGTCGGCTACACCCCCGGCACTCCCGAAGCGGAGACGTGGCAGCGGTGGGTGCGCGATCACTACCACAAGCTGAGCGACGACCTCACGCAGCCGGTGGACCTCGAGGCTGCGGCGACCTTCAATGCACTCTATGCCGATCTCGGGATGCGTGTCGCCAATCGCGCCAGTCGGCCGACCTGGCGGGCCAACTCCTTCTTCGGCACACGGGCAAGGTAGCGGATGGCTCATCGCCGCGGTGGTCTTGATCTCCACCACGAATTGCTCGGCGCCGAGCAGCTGAGCTTCCCTCGCCCGCCGGCTGAATTGATGCGATGTCCCGGCCCGCTTCAGGCGGTAGATTTGGCGCGACCTGAAGAAGCCGGAGCCTTTCGATGCGCCGTGGTGCTGCACTGTTGCCTGTGAGAGCCGCCTTTCTTGCCGCCCCCGTCTCCTTCCTGGTTGCCCTCGCGCTCCATGGCTGTGGGCGGCCACAGAGCTACGACCTTGTCGTCTCCGGAGGCCGGATAATGGACCCGGCGAGTAGCACCGACGCTGTCCGCCACATCGGGATCACTGGCGACAGCATCGCCATTGTCTCCGCTGAACCTCTGGTGGGCCGCGACACTCTGGACGCCGCCGGGCTGGTCGTCTCCCCCGGGTTCATCGACCTGCACGCGCATGGGCAGACCACCAGTGACATGCAGATCCAGGCGCGCGATGGCGTTACGACTGCGCTTGACATGGAGGCCGGTGCCTGGCCCGTAGCCTCCTGGTACCTATCCATGGAGGGAAAGGCGCCACTCAACTTTGGAGCCTCGGCCGGCCATCGACCCGCACGCTTTGGCGTCTTCCATGCGGGGGTCGAGGTTGGCCACGGAGCGACGAACCCTGCGCCGATCGTTGCGCTCGGAGCCGCACCAGCCGGTGCCAATCAATCGGCGTCCGAGCTGCAGCTGTCTGCACTCGAGGCGGCCCTCACGCAGGGACTCGCCGAGGGAGGATTGGGGCTCGGCTTCGGCATCAACTACTCACCGGGAGCGACCCGCGAGGAGATCGAGCGCCTGTTCGCGGTGGCTGCCCGGCACCAGGTCCCCGTGTTTGTGCACACGCGCGCCTTCGGCGTCGCGCCGATTCGTGAGGTGGTCGAGATCGCCGCGAAGGTGCGCGCGTCGCTGCACGTGGTCCACGTCAACAGCTCATCGTTAGGCGACCTGCCGCTGTCGCTGGCGCTCCTCGACTCGGCGCGCGCCGCGGGACTCGACGTCACGACGGAGGCCTATCCCTACACGGCCGGTTCCACTCGCCTGGAGTCCGCGATGTTCAACCCGGGGTGGCAGGACAACCTGCGGGTCGACTACGGCGACGTGGCCTGGGCGCTGACGGGTGAGCGGCTCACGCCGGCGAGCTTTGCGCGGTATCGCAAGCAGGGGGGCTGGGTCGTCATCCACATGATGCAGCAGGAGAACGTCGATCGCGCGATCACCCATCCCGGGGTGATCGTCGCCAGCGATGGCGTGCCGTACGTGAACGGCACGGGCCATCCGCGCGGGGCCGGCACGTACGCGCGCATCCTTGGGCACTATGTGCGCGACCGTCAGGCACTGTCGTTGATGGATGCGCTGGCCAAGATGACCATCCTCCCCGCCCGCCGCCTGGAGTCGTTCGTTCCCGACATGGCGCGACGCGGGCGTATTGCCCCAGGGGCATTTGCCGACCTGACGCTTTTCGATGCGGCGACGGTGCGTGATCGATCGACCTTCAGCGATCCCATGGTCACATCGGAGGGCATCCCGCACGTCCTGGTGAACGGGACGTTCGTGATCCGCAACGGTCAGCTGGTGGAGGGAGCGCATCCCGGACGTGCGGTGCGGTCGGCGACCGCTAACCCGCGTTAGCGACCGCCGCTGAAGGCCGCCTAACGCATCTCCGCCTTCCGGGTGAACACCGCCCCCGCGGCGTAGGGCGTCGCGAACGGCGGGCCCCGCATTTCCAGCGCGGCGACCCTGGCGTCAGGGTCGACCCGGAAGATCGCGAAGGTGTTGATCCCGGGAGTGCGGGACGTGTTCCAGGTGACTCCGTACGTGTCCAGGTGCCAGTGCTCCAGTTGGGCCCACTGCTCGGCGCTCCGCTTGAGCACCAGGCGGCCGCCGTTCTCCTCAACCCGGAGTTCCCCGTAGAAGGGGTTGTCGTACGTCCCGACATACCGGTCCGTGGCCAGTGAAGGTTTGGTCCCCATCACTCGCTGCGCTGTCAGGACCGCACGGATCGAATCGGCGCGCTGCCGCTGATGGTTTGCCTGGGTCAGGTAGAGCGCACTCCAATCACGCTCCGGCGCGCCGATAAACCGGTCCAGGATCTTGAAGGGGAGTGCGTTCTGGAGGTTCTGACCGTCGGTATTGGTGAGCACGACGACCCCGACGTCGACCTCGGGCAACCACGCCATCTGCGACAACATTCCGTCGATCCCGCCGCCATGGGAGACCAGAAGCTTGCCGTAGTAGTCACGCAGCCAGAGCCCCAGCCCGTAGGTGTCGAAGTGCACCATCGGGAGGAGTGTATCGCGGCCGGCGCTGGCGATCATCTGCGACGTTTCCATCTGGTCCTGGAACGACTTGCTGAGGAGTTGCCTGCCCCCATACCGGCCGTCGCGGAGATGGAACCGGAGATACTGCGCCATGTCGATCACGCTCGAGTTGATCGAGCCGGCGGGCCCCACGTTGTCGATGTTCCGGTAGGAGATCGGGACCGGCTTCCCGTCGACCATCGCGTGTGGCCTGGCCACATCAGCGCCCGAGAGCTCCCGGGTGCTGGTGCTGCTGCCGGTCATGCCTAACGGTGTGAAGATGCGTTCCCTGACGAACGAGTCCCATGACGAGTTGGTCACCTTGCCCACGATCTGCCCGGCGGCAAGGAACATGATGTTGTTGTAACCGAAGGTTGACCGGAAACTGGTGCTCGCCGGCTGCTGGAGGGTCCGCCGGAGAACCTCGTCGCGACCGAAGCCGCTCCCCATCCAGACGGCATCGCCCCGGAAGAAGCCGCTTCGATGAGTGACCAGGTCGCGAATGGTGAGCTCGCGAGTGATGTATGCATCCGACATGGCGAAGTCCGGGAGGTGCCTCATCATCCGGTCGTCGAGGCTGAGCTTCTTCTCGTCCTGGAGCATGCCGAGGGCCACGACGGTGAAGGACTTCGAGTTCGAGCCGATCGCAAAGCGCGTTCGTGCGTCGACCTTGTCGGGCTTGCCGGCTTCACGGACGCCGAAGCCCCGGGCGTAGATCACGGAATCGTTCTTCACAATGGCGACGGCAAGACCAGCCACGCCCCAGTCCTGCCGCGCCTTGTCGATGTAGGCGTCGAGGCCACGGAGGGGATCGGATTGCTGAGCCGCCACCTGGCTAACCAGCGTCAGCAGCAACGTTGATACCCCCATTGAACACCTGAAGTACCTGGTCATGTCTTTCTCCGGCAGTGCGGTAAAGTCATCTCCAAGTTCGCCCACCTGCGCGAGGTTGCAAGCCTCGAACGCACGCTTCACCTCTCAGCGGCGCCTGCGGCACCTATCGAAATACGGGTGCATGGGACGATCCCCACACCGCGATGCAGGCGCGATCGTAAACGTCGCCTAGAATTTCCAGTTGTATCCCACCCGCACCACCTGGGTTTCTGCGTAATCCGTGCTCACGAGACGGAAATCAGTCCCACGGATCGTTCGCCGTACCTGCATCGTGTTCAGCAGGTCGGTGGCGTTGACGACGATCTCCCCCTTGCCCCGCTGCACGGTCTTTTTCGCGCCGACATCGAGCCCGTAGCGACTCCCGGTGCGACCCTGCGGCAACAGGTCCGGAGCGAGGTACGTGTTCGCCACCTGCGCCTGCCACTCCCATGGCAGCGCGAGCGTGGCGTTCAGCCGAACGTTGCCTGACGTCAGCTGCGCACGCTCCGCCGAGAACTGCACCGGCACCGGATACTGATTCACGACGGAGAACGCATCCACCGTTCGGCGATACACATTCGCGTTGGTGGTCAGCGACAGGTGCGACGAGACCACCCGCTGCCAGACCACCTCCGCACCGGTGCTCCAGCTGCGCCCGGCGTTCTGGAAGACGTTGTACAGCAGCACGCTTCCCGGCGCCTGCGTGGCAATGCGCGTGATGGTCCCGTCGACGATCCGGTGATAGGCGGCAGCGTACACACTCCCCGTCGAGCGAGTGGTCTTGTAGCCCAGCTCCGCGGACGTGGAGTACTGCGGCTGCAGCGCCGGGTTGCCCACCTTGATCAACTCCGGCTCGTCGTACTTGGGGAAGATGCGGATGTCCACCTCGTTCGGGCGGTCGACGCGCCGGTTGAAGAACAGCGAGAGCTTGTTGGCGTCATCGAATTTCCACGCCGCGCGCATGTTCGGGAACGGCTGGAAGTACCGATAGCCATCGCTCTTGTAGGTGTTGTGATCGGGATTCACGTCATAGTTCAGGTGCACGGCCTCGAGGCGCAGTCCGCCCTCGAGCTCGAGGCGTTGGCTCTCGAAAACGTAGTTGCCGTAGACGGCAGGGATGGTCTCGCGATACTTGGCCCAGCCCCCCGCCCCGCTGTCGATCGGGGAGTTCTGCCCGGGGAAGAACTGCATGTTCACCGGAATCGAACGATACCGGCCCTTGAAGCCGGCCTCGACGCGGCCTTGCCGGAGCGGCTTGACGTAGTCCGCATTGAGGTCCACGACGTGTTCATCGGACAACAGCTTGAATGCGTCCTGTCCGACGGAGGCCGGCAGGGTGTTGGTGAAGAAGTACTTCTCGTCCTCGCGATGGAAGGAGTAGTTGCCGGTGAACGTCAGGGTGTGGCCCGGCTGCGGGTACCGGTGCACGAAGGCCGCGGTCCCGAAGGCGGTGTACTTGATCTCGTCCTCGAGGAATTGCCAGAGCCGGTAGCGATCCTGCAACGAGCCGTCGAAGTACGGGTTGTCGCCGTAGTCGATAATCTTCTCCCGGTTGAACAGCCCGGAGACGGTGAGGCTATTGCGCGCATCGAACCCGTGGTCCACGCCCGCGTTCAGCGTGGCGTAGTCGGTGCGCCGGTTGCGCTTCACCTGCTGGATGATCACCCTGCCGTCGTCGTACGTGCGCGTCGCGAACTCGTTCTTGTTCAGCGTCGGCGAATGCAGCCAATCGCCCTGCACGAACGTGTTGGTCTCCCCACTCCGATAATTGACCGACAAGGACGGATTGATTTTCGGTGTGCCCCGGTACTGCGGGCGGATGGTGGGGAGGTTCTCCCTCCGGACCCAGAGCGCGCCGGCGCCGCCCATCAGGCCGGCCTTGCCGTTGAAACCCTGCTGCTCCTCCTTCTTGAAGACCAGGTTGATGATGCCGGCGCTGGCATTTGCATCGAACCTGGCCGACGGATTGTTGATGACTTCGATGCGCTCCAGGGCTGACGCGGGCAGGTTGTCCAGGCCACTCTGCGAGCCGAAACCGGTGAGGGCGGTCTGCTTCCCGTCGATCAGCACGACCACCTTGTCGCTTCCGCGCACCAGCACCTTGCCGTCCTGGCCGATCGTCACCCCTGGCACGGCAGTCATCGCCTGCAGCACCGACCCTCCCGCCTGGCTGATGTTGTCGGACACGGTGAAGGTCTTCCGGTCCATCGCGCCCGACACGGCATCCGCCTCGGCGGTGACAGCGACGCCGGCAAGGGTTTGGGTCTCCCGTGTCATCGGGAGCGCGCCGAGGTCGAGGAACGCGCTCAGTTCACCGACCAGCACGCGTTGTTGGATGGGTCGGTAGCCAATCGACTTGACCACGAGCACGTACACGCCTTTGCGGAGCCCCGAAAAGGAGAATGCGCCTTCGTCGTTGGTCAGCCGCCCAGCCACGAAGGCGCTGTCCTTCTCGAGCAGCAGTTGCAGGGAGAGATACGGCAGCCCAGCCCTGGTCTGTGCGTCCTCGATCCTGCCCGAGAGTGTGACGCCGTTGGCGGACGCTTGCGCAAACGCGCTCGGCGCGATGCACATCGAAAGGAAGAGCGAACGGAGGAAGCGAGACGCCACGGTGCCGGGACAGGTGCCGAACGGCGCGCATCGCCGTCACGATGCAATGTGAGCACTGTTGTCTTGTGGTGGAAGCGCGCAGGCGCGGCCTACTCCCGACAGAAGTATCCGAGCGTGTATCACCGCGCGAGTTCCACACGCGCCCACTGTGCACCATCGAACTCCCAGACCGTACCGCCGCCGTACCACACGACACGGCGCCGGACCGCGTCGTACGCGACGGCCGGCCCAACGGTTGGAGACGGCGCCATCGCGGACTGGACGGGGTCGAACGTCGCGTCGTCGATGCGCCATGTTCGCATCGACCCCGTTGTTCCGGGCGGCGTGCCGATCAGGAGCAGCGCCCGATCGAACGCGACGAGTGATGGACCCTCGGTCTCCGCCGGTCCCCGATCGGAGAGTTGCGCCCAGGCTGTACCGCTCCACTTCCATAGATCGACGAACTGCCTGGCGGCGAACCCGCCGTACATGAGCACGGCCCGGTGTGCCGGTGACCACGCCATGGAGTGCCCCACGCGGGCCGGGGGCCCTGCCTCGGCGCGAACCGTCCACTCACGACCATCCCATTCCCAGGTGCGCGCTGAGCGGGTGCCGGTGCGGCTGCCACCGCCGAAGACGACGACGCGGCCGCGCGCGCTATCGAACGCGATGGCCGCGTGCTCGAGCGGGCCGGGGTTCTGCGCCGACTGATGCGACGACCAGGTGCGTCCGTCCCACTCCCATGTGTCGGTGAAGACACGCGGTCCGTTGCGGCCGCCGTAGAGCACCAGGCGTCCCCGTCGTGAATCGAACGTCACGAGCGCGTCCTCGCGCGCGCCAGGGGTGAATGGGCCGACGACCGACCAGGCGCGTCCATCCCATCGCCACATCGCGGTGTCCGGCAGCACGCCAACACCACACTCGCGCGCGCCGCCGATCAGCACGACACCACCGCTCGGCGGAAACGACGCCAGCGCGTGGCACGCGCGCACACTCGGCAACTGCGCCCGGACGTTTGGTGCGGCGACGAAAAGCAGCACGGCGTTCGCGACCACGAACACTTCAGCGCACCTGGAGCGCCACTCGCCTGCTCGCCTGCAGCGCTGCCTGCACGCGGCACGAAGCTGTCGCATATGTGGAATCTCCTGCGGGAAGCCAACGACCTTCACGCGCTGCCGCGAAGCAAACAGGGGGCTGCGGCGACGACTCGCTTGAACGAAGTTGCCCGTCCCGTCTGGCTTCCAGCCATCCGAACAGCGTTGTCACACCGGCGTCCGGCCCGCCCCCGGCACGAATGGTCGTTAGGCGGCGAAGGTCGAGTGCAGCCAGGGCACGCCGCACGCCGGAAGACGCAACGGCGCAAAGCGGGATCCATCCCATGCGCGTACAATGCGAGGGGGAGCTTCAGGCCTCCACACTCGCAGGCTTGTCGCAGGCAGCGGTGCTCACCGTGAGCTGGAAGCGAGGGAGGACACGATCCGGAGCTTCCGGTATTGGTGCCGGGCGGGTCCCAATGCGAACGGCTCCAAGCCGCAGATAGAACGGCGCGGCATGGGGGTCAGAGTCGATCAACATGGAGTCCAGGCCCGCGAGCGCAGCGGCCGCGCATGCCTCGTGCACCAGGGCGCGGCCCACACCGCTGCCCATCGCAGCCGGAGCGACCCAGAGATGCTCCAGCTCTGCAGCGTCCGTCAGCATCGCAACGGCCGCGAAACCCAGGATGCGCTCGTCGTCCGTCGCGACAACGACGGTGAGCGTGGTCAACTGCTCCGGAGTCAGTTCGAGTTCTACACGCCACTGCTCGAGCAAGGCTGGCGAGTAGCCCCATGATGCCTTGGCGGCCAGGGCGATGGCCGCAAGCGCAGGCAGATCAGCGACGGTCGCACGACGGAAGTTCATGGCACAGGACGGATTCCGTGCGGTTGCCAGCGATACCTGCATCGAATGCCCGAAAAGAACACAATTGCAGCGCGACTGGCCAGCCTCGCGCGGGCTGACGAATGCCGCCAGGTCGCTGTTGGCGTAGCGGGGACGCCATGTCGAGGGACTACCGAACGGTCGCTTCCCTCGCCAGCATCCACCGCATGACGAACGCGATCGAAACGCAGGAGCTTGCAAAATCCTTCGGCACGACGCGCGCACTGGACGGCATTGACCTCACCGTGCGCGAGGGCTCGGTCTACGGCCTCCTCGGACCGAATGGTGCAGGCAAGACAACGGCGATTCGGATCCTCACGACGCTGATCAAGGCGGATTCCGGCCGGGCGATCGTCGGGGGCCTGGATGTCGCGCGCGAGCCAGGCGCGGTGCGGCGGAAGGTCGGGCTGACGGGACAGTATGCGTCGGTCGATGAAGACCTCACTGGCACCGAGAACCTCGTCCTGGTCGGCCGGTTGCTCGGCCTCTCATGGAGCGAGGCCCGGCGGCGTGGCACCGAGTTGCTCGAAGCCTTCGCATTGTCCGATGCCGCAGCCCGCCAGGTTCGCACGTACTCGGGCGGCATGCGGCGCCGCCTCGACATTGCCGCGAGCCTCGTCATCGTTCCTGCGATCCTGTTCCTCGACGAACCCACGACGGGGCTCGATCCACGCGCGCGCAACCAGGTGTGGGACCTGGTCCGTCGGATCGCCAACGAGGGCACCACAGTCCTGCTCACGACGCAGTATCTCGACGAGGCAGATCGATTGGCCGAGCGCCTCGCGGTGATCGACCATGGCAAGGTCATCGCCGAAGGGACGAGTCGCGAGCTGAAAGCGTCCGTAGGCGCGAATGCCGTACATGTCCGACTCGCCGACGCGACGCAGGGCGATGCGGCTCGCGAGGCGATCACTCGCGTCCTCGGCGACGGTATCATGCCCGCCTCGGACCCGATGATGATCAGTGCCCGCCTGACGAGTACAGCCCAGGCCGCGGACGTCCTGACCTCGCTCGCCCAGGCCGGGGTCGACGTGGCGGAGTTTTCCGTGGGCACGCCGAGTCTCGACGAGGTGTTCCTTGCCCTCACGGGCAAGCCGAGCAAGTCTGCGACCGAGGAGGTAGAGCGATGAGGGAAACGGACGGGCTGGGAGACGTGCGCGGCGTGCTGCGCGCCGGCGAGCGCCCGGCGCCTCCATCGGCGTTCTCGGCGGTGCTGACGCACGCCTGGCGCGCGATGCTCAAGATCAAGCACGTGCCGTTCCAGTTGTTCGACGTCGTCGTGACGCCGATCATGTTCACGCTGCTCTTCACCTACATCTTCGGCGGAGCGCTGGCCGGCACGCCGCGCGAATACATCCAATACCTCCTCCCCGGCGTGCTCGTCCAGACGATCGTGTTCATCACGGTGTACACGGGCGTCGGGTTGAACACGGATATCCAGAAGGGCCTGTACGACCGCTTTCGCTCGCTCCCCATGTGGCAGCCCTCGCCACTGTTCGGCGCGCTGCTCGGTGACGTGTTCCGCTATTCACTCGCCGGGAGCATCATCATCCTCATCGGCTTCATCATCGGGTTTCGCCCTGGTGGAGGCATTTTCGGTGTTGTCGTCGCGCTCGGGCTGATCCTGGTGTTCTCGTTCGCGCTCTCGTGGCTCTGGATCATCGTCGGCATGCTGATGAAGACACCGGAGACCGTGATGACGATGAGCTTCGTCTTCCTGATGCCGCTGACGTTTGCGAGCGACATCTTCGTGCGCCTGGAAACCATGCCCGGCTGGCTGCAAGCGGGGGTAGGGCGGAACCCGGTCACCCTGCTGGCCCGCGCGGCCCGCGGACTGATGCACGGCAACGTCGTGATGTCGGACGTGTGGTGGGTGTTGCTGGCCTCGGCCGCCATCACGGCCATCTCCGTTCCCATTGCGATGCGGCTCTACTACCGCGAGCGGTAGCTCCCGTCGCCCTGGCCGCCTAACGCGACCAGGGCACCTGCGGCGAGCGGTAGAAGTTCACGCCGAGCGCCTGCAAGCGCGGCCCATGCGCGCCGAGGCGCCAGCGGAACTGCTCCCACCCACGCACTGCTGGTGCCGACCAGGCCAGCTCCGCGACCGCCGCCAGCCGCGGGAACGCCATGAACTCGAAGTCTCGCATTGTCTCGATCGTCTCCGACCAGAGCGGCGCCTCCAGGCCAAGGATCGCGCTCTCAGGGACGCCCGGCCTCAGCGTCGCCGGTTCCCAGTCGTAGGCCTGCCTGACGTCGATCAGCCCCGCCCACCGCAGGCCGAGCACCGTCGAACTGTCGTACTTCATGTCGAGGTACATGCGAGGACCGGGAGACAGGATCACCTTCCCACCGCGCGCCACGTGCACGTGCGCCGAATCGCCTCGCCAATGCTGCACAATGGTCGATGAGGCAATGTTCGCCGTGGCGACCTCGCCCCAACCGATCATCTGCTTTCCGTGGGCATGCACGATCCCCTGCGCTCGCTCGACGAAGCGCACGTATTGGTCGTGCGTCAGCTTCTCCACTTCGTCCCCACCGACGTGAAACCACGGTGACGGCACGAGGGCGGCGATCTCCCGGACCACGTCATCGACGAATCGCCACGTGGCCTCGCTCTCGGGACACAGCGCGCTGAATCCGACAACGATACCTGTGTAGGGTGGCGGCGCCACGCCATCGCAGTTCAGCTCGGGATACGCCGACAGCGCCGCGTTCACATGCGCCGGCATGTCAATCTCCGGTACGACCTCGATGAAGCGCGCGCGTGCGTATGCGACGATCTCGGCGAGCTGTTCCTGTGTATAGAAGCCACCCGTCCCGCCACCGACTTCCAGCTGTCCGCCGAACTGGGCGAGCCTGGGCCACGACTTGATCTCGATGCGCCAGCCCTGGTCGTCGGATAAATGGAGGTGCAGGCGATTGAGCTTGTAGAGCGCCATGAGGTCGATGTGTCGCTTCACGTCATCAGCGCCAAGGAAGTGCCGCGATACATCGAGCATCGAGCCGCGCCAGGTGAATCGCGGCGCGTCCGTGATGCGGCCCACCGGCATACGCAGCTGGCGATTGATGGCGTCGCGGTTCTCAACCGCGGGCGGCAGCAGTTGTCGGATCGTCTGGATGCCGTAGAACAGCCCGCTCCCTTCCCCTGCCACCAGCGTCACGCGGTCCCGCTGCACGTCGAGTTCATAGCCCTCAGCGCGCATCGACGGTCGATCGGCCGCCAGCCGAAGCGATACACTGTTCGCCAGGCGCTCACCTGCACTCACTCGTTGGACCCGCGCCGCACGAGGCCCGACCACGCGCGCGGTGCGTGGTCGCGCCGTGGCAGGATGCAGGTACAACATCGCCGCGAGCATGTCGGCGATGCGCGCAACCTCGGCGCTCGCATCGGCGTCGATCACCACCGTCGTCATGGAGTCGACGACGAAAAACTGACCCGAGGTCATCTCCGCCATCAATGGAGCGGGAATGATCGCATGCGGTAGCGACGGCGCGGGTTCGGCCGTGGGAACAACCCGGGTCGATGTCGAGGCGCAGCCGGCGAGCGCTATACCCAGGGCGAATCGTGCGGCGAGGACAGGTTCGAGGGATCGCATGATGCATGATGCCGTCCTGACCCCTCGGCGCGCTACACCATCGCTCCCTGGAGCGTCGGGCACCTGGGATCCGTGGTCACGACGCGGATCTTCCACAAGGGTGCGAAGCGATTCCTGCCAAGACTAAGGGTCGTGCCCCGACACCACGCGCCAGGTGTCGCGCGCGATCAGGAGTTCCTCATCCGTCGGGATCACCCACAACGCCACTCGCGATGTGGACGCGTCGATCCGCCCCTCGCCGCCCACTACCGCGGCGTTGCGCTCGGCGTCGATGGTGATTCCCAACCAGTCCAGGTCGCGACAGATGCGCTCCCGCACCTGCGGCGCGTTGGCGCCGATGCCGCCACTGAAGACAATGGCGTCGGCACCGTTCATCGCGGCGAGGTAGGCCCCCAGGTACTTCCGCACGCGATAGCAGAACAGGTCGATGGCGAGCCGTGCGCGCCGATCCTGATGTTCCGCTTCCTCGGCGAGCAACTCACGCATATCGGCCGTGAGTCCCGAGACGCCGAGCAGTCCGGACTGCTTGTTGAGCAGGGCTTCGACCTCGCGAAGGTTCAGCCCCTCCTTCTCGGCGATGTAGTCGAGGATCGCGGGATCGAGGTCGCCGGACCGCGTGCCCATCACGAGCCCCTCGAGCGGCGTGAAACCCATTGAGGTGTCGATGGACGCGCCGGCCGAGATCGCACACGCCGACGCCCCGTTGCCGAGGTGCAGCGTGATGATCTTGGTCTCCTCACGGGAGCGGCCCGCGAGCTGACGATAGCGGTAGGCGATGTATCGATGCGACGTGCCGTGAAAGCCGTAGCGTCGCACGCCATGGCGACGGTACATCTGGTATGGCAGCGCGTAGAGGAACGCCGCCTCGGGAAGGCTCTGGTGGAAGGCCGTGTCGAACACAGCGACCTGCGGCACGCCGGGCCCGAGCACGGCACGCGCCGCCGCGATGCCGCGGAGGTTGTGCGGATTGTGCAGCGGCGCGAGGTCGATGAGGTCCTCGATCTCGTGCCGCACCTCATCGGTCACGAGCGTGGAGCGCGTGAAGCGTTCGCCACCGTGCACGACGCGGTGCCCGACGGCTGCGATGTCTCCTGCCGTAGCAATCGCGACTCCCGACGTCTCGCTCGTCAACCAGCGGATCACGTATTCGACGGCGGCGGACAGGTCGCGGATCGATGCGGCGCTCTTTTGGGGACGGCCATCGCCCACCTGCAGGGCAATGATAGCCTCGCCGCCGATGCGCTCGATCGTGCCGCCCGCGAGTCGTCGGTCGCTCGCAGCGGCGATCGCGTCGCCATCGGTGTCGATGAGCTGGAACTTGAGCGTCGAGGAGCCGACGTTGAGGACGAGGATGTGCACGAAATGGACGCCGGTGGATGCAGGAATTGACGTGCGAAAGCTAGCGTGCTGGAGACGCGGGTTCGATGGCACCGCACGGTCTTTACCCCAGCGCTGGCTGCGTGACACCGTCCAGACTCCAGGTGTTCCGCTGATGAAGGTCCTTGTGAGCCGCTGCGGCTTCTCGATCTCCATGAAGACGTATGCGCTTCACTTTCCGGTGGTGGAGGTGCAGAACACGTTCTACGAGCCGCCACCGGACGCAACGCTCGAGAAGTGGCGGGCTCTGACGCCTCCTTCCCTCGAGTACATCATCAAGGTCTGGCAGCTGGTGACGCACGTGGCGAAGAGCCCGACGTACCGCCGCATGAAACGCCCATTGGGAGGCGGGCGAGGAGCCTGCACGGTATCGGTGGGGCCCGTCATGCCTGCACCGACGAGCAGTTGCGGGCCCTGAGGCAGGTGCTGTTGGAGCTCGTCCCCACGGAGCCCGCATACGTGATGTTCAACAATCTCCCACGCGTGGGGGACGCAAAGCGCTTCAAGCTTCTCCTGGAGTCGCCGCCACCCTGATGTTGTTTGCCAGGGCTACGTGCGAGCGCTGACATCACTACGCTCCTACGGCTTTCGCACGTTCCTCGTGCTGACCTGGGTCGGGGCCGCTGAGCCGACCTCGCCTCGACGGATCGCGACGTGGTCTCCACCGAACAAGAGCCCTGCCGACGGCAGGGCTCTTGACATACAGCAATAGCGCTGTGCTCAGAGCAGTTCCTGGGGCACCTTGCCGCCGTTTGCGGCGAGTTTCTGCATGACTTGCTTGTGCAGCCAGATGTTCATCGTGGCCGTATCATCGGTGCTGCCGGTGTACCCAAGTTCCTTCGCCAGTTCACGACGCTCGGCGAGACTGTTGGGGATGTCGAGCAACGACATGAGGTCGACGATCGAGACGCGCCAGTTGGACTTGTGCCCGCTCTTGCGTTCCAGGTCAGTCATGATCGCCTCGACGTCGACTGGCTCCGCCGGAGCGCTGGCCGACCCGCTCGTTACGTTGTCAAAGTTGGGCCTGGGTGAGGCCGCGGTTGTCGGTGCGTTCGTGGGGGTCGTGTCGCCTTGTCCGGTGATGCGGTCCCAGATCCTGCCGAAGATGCTCATGTGTGCGCCTTGGAATGGGGTGATAGACAGTGAGGGCCGCAAGTGTACCCCGGTGCTGCGGCGACGTGCGCAAGCACTCATTCAATCATTGAGTGGGAGACTTCGTGACACCCGCACACAACTGGACTCTGGTCGTGCCTGTGTCCCGGGAGATGAGGGCCCTGCTCCGTAGCAGGGCCTTAGCCCACTTAAGCATCCCCGAGGCGCCGACGACGCGCCGCCATCGTGGCGATGACTGCCGAGCGCGAGCGTGCATCCGTGTACTTCTGTCACGTGCTCCTCGCTCGGATCAATGAGCGGACGGGCACCCTCACCCGGGGATGAGTGTTACCCATGTTCCCGGAAGACTCTGTTACCTATGTCCCCGGTTGCTCAATT
>JACMLI010000090.1 GCA_014379705.1 Gemmatimonadaceae bacterium | reverse complement strand
CGGGGGAGTGAGCCGGCCGGGGACGCGCTGACGTTCGGCACCGCGACGGCGGCGTACGTGGGCGACTACTCGTTCTTCGGCTTCGTGTCGCCGGTGGCCGGCGGTCGCTATCGCTTCGAAGTCTCGCCGAGCATCGGCACGGTCAACTACACGACCGCCCTCGCCGACTTCCGTCGCTACCTCTTCGCCAAGCCGATCACCCTCGCCTTTCGTGGGATGCACTACGGCCGCTATGGACCGGGCGCCGAGAGCGACCGGTTGCAGCCGCTGTTCGTCGGGCAGCCGTACCTCATTCGTGGCTATGATCCGTCGAGCTTCGACGTCAACGAGTGCGAGGCCTCGGACACGAGCGACTGCCCGACGTTCGACCGCCTTGGTGGAAGCCGGATCGGCGTCGCCAACGTGGAGTTGCGCATCCCGCTCTTTGGCAATCGGCAGTTTGGGTTGATCAACCTGCCGTTCCTGCCTACCGAGGTCTCGCCGTTCATGGACGCCGGGTACGCGTGGAGCCAGGGGGACAAGCTCGACTTCCGCTTCGACCGCACGACGAGCGATCGCGTGCCGGTGTTCAGCGCCGGCGTCACCGTGCGGGCCAACATCCTGGGGTACGCGATCGGCGAATTCTACTGGGCGCGTCCGTTCCAGCGGCCGGGGAAGAACTGGGTGTTCGGATTCCAGCTGCAGCCGGGGTGGTAGGGGGGACGGGTGGACGACGCTCGAGCGACGCTGGGTCCTGCTTCTCGGCTCGCTATCGCTCGCCGGACCGGGATGACTCTTGCGACACTTTTGTCATCCCGGCCCAAGCGAGCAATAGCGAGCGCAAAGCCGGGACCAAGGGTCGTCGTGCCCATCCCGTCCAGCCGTCTAACTCCTCTCTAGAAGCTCCGGCGTGCTTCGCTCCACTTGCCGCGCGTGAAATCGGGGAAGGGCATCGGCGCGCTTCCCGCCTTCGCCGAGGCCTCGCTCAAGGGCCCGGGTGCGCTCCAGGCGGCGGCGTCGTAGACGTCCATGTCGGGGGCGAGCCCTTCGCGCATGCAGTGCAGCAGGCGCCAGGCCATCACGAAGTCCATGCCGCCGTGGCCCCCGGTGCGCGCCTGCGTGCCTAACGTGCGCCACAGCTCATGTTCGTGCGCGGCCTTGAAGCCGTCGAGCGAGGCCCACTGGTGCGCGGGCTGCATGCCATCGACGTACACGCGCGCCGGATAGTCCTCAAAGACTCCTTTCGTGCCCTGGACACTATTGATGCGCGAATACGGTCGCGGGCTCGACACGTCGTGCTCGAGCCGGATCGTGCGGCCGCGTGCGGTCTTGATCAGCGAGCTGCTCAGGTCTCCGGTGACATACCGCTCGCCGTTCTTTTCCATCTCGGTCTGCTGGTGATCGTCGCGCCACTTGGTGAGGCCCGCTTCGGGGGTGCTCATCGACACCATGTAGTCGAAGCGGTCGCCGCGATGGATGTCCATGTACAGGGCTACGGGGCCCAGGCCATGCGTCGGGTACAGGTTGGCGTTGCGCAGCGTGTGGTGATGGCGGCGCCACAGCCCCTCGTCCCGCGTCTCGAAGAGGATCGCGCGCAGGTCGTGGTTGTAGGCGGCACCGCCGTGCAGCACGTCCCCGAACAGGCCGGCCCGCACCATGTTGAGCACGAGCAGCTCGTTGTAGCCGTAGTTGCAGTTCTCCATCATGATGCAGTGCCGACGCGTGCGCTCCGACGTGTCGACGAGCGTCCAGCAATCTTCGATCGTGTACGCGGCCGGCACCTCGGTCGCGACATGTTTCCCGGCGTTCATCGTGGCCACGCACACGGGCACGTGCCATTCCCAGGGCGTGGCGGTGTAGACGAGGTCGATGTCGTCGCGCTGCACCAGCGCCTCGAACCCGCGCTCACCGACGAACGTGGCAACGTTGCTCGGGTGTCCGGCCTTCTCGAGTTGGGCCTTCGCCAGCGCGACCTTCTCCGGCAACGCGTCGCAGAGCGCGGTGATGCGCGTGTTCCCGACGCCGAGCAATTCGTGCAGCACACTGCGACCACGGAGGCCGGTGCCGACGATCGCGATGCGCGGCTGTGCCATGCGCGTGAACGGCACGCCCATCATCGACTGCGCAGCGCTGGGGCGGGGTCGATCGCCCGCGGTTGAGGCAATCGCCGGTGCACACGCGCCCGCGGCGAGTCCCGCGCCCAGCGTCGCACCCACCTTGATGAATTCGCGTCGATCGAGGCCGGAAAACTCGGACATGGTCGGGAGGGGAAGGGTCTTCGTCTTTCAGGATTTCGTCGCTCCTGCGAAGGCAGGAGCCCAGCGTCCCGAGCGGGCAGTTACCCGTCCATCCCGTCCACTACCACTGGTTGGCGCCGGGACCGGCGGGGGTGCAGAAGAACTGCGACAGCGGCGCAAGCTCCGGGAACGCCTCGCCATATGCCGCCTTCCATGCCTCGGCGAATGCGCCGGCGGACGCCGACGGGACCAGCGCCCACACGCTCCCACCGAAGCCGGCTCCAAACGCCGACGCAGCGACCGCGCCGAGTTCGCGCGCCTGGCGAGCGAGGGCAATGGTCGCCGGGACCTGGTTGCCAAGCCACTCCTCGGCAGCGCGCTGCGACCGATCCGCGAGG
>JACMLI010000708.1 GCA_014379705.1 Gemmatimonadaceae bacterium | reverse complement strand
TCGGTGTCGCATGACCTGCGCACGCCGCTCACGACGATCACGGCGCTGGCACACGACATGGCCGCCCTGGGGGACGAGCGCGCCGACATCATTGCCCAGGAGGCCGCGCGGCTCAACCGCTTCGTGCGCGACCTGCTCGATGTCTCGCGGCTGACAAGCGGCGGGATGCCGGTGCGCCCGGAGGTCGTCCCCGCCGACGAACTCCTGTCGGCAGCCCTGCAGCAGGTGGAGGGGGCGTTCAACGGCCGCGAGATCCGCGTGTCCCTCGACCCGTCGGATCCGCTGCTCCTTGGAATTTTCGATCCGGTGCAGACCGTTCGCGCGTTGGTGAACCTGCTGGAGAACGCGCACAAGTACGCCCCGGCAGGCACGCCGATCGACCTTTCGGTGCGGAAGGAAGGCACTCACCTGACGATCACGGTCGCGGATCTCGGTCCGGGGGTGCCTCCGCATGAGGTGACGCGGATCTTCGAGCCCCTGTACCGGCCCGAGGGTGCACGCCCCGATGCAGGCAGCGCGGGCCTCGGGCTCGCGATCGCCAGGGGCTTCGCCGAGGCACAAGAGGGCTCGCTGGGGTACGCCGCGCGCGATGGTGGGGGCAGCGTCTTCACCCTGCGTATCCCGGCGGTCGACGCGCCATAGCGCCGAGGATCTTTACGCCGTCTTAACGCCGCCCGCGCGCGCCTTTGTGCGGCGCACGGTCCCGTCATCCGATGATTCGAGCGTCGCTGGGCAACGTGTCCGGCGCTGTTCTCGACCGGAGACGTCCCGTGGCCGATCTCGCCTACCTGCTCCTGACCGTCGTGTTCTTCGCCCTCATGGCCGCCTATGTGCGCGGCTGCGAGGCGTTGGGACGCGGCGCCGCCTCCGACGGCGAGGAGCGCAACCGATGACCGTCGAATACGTGGTGGGCGCCGTGCTCGCGCTCGCCCTCGCGATCTACCTCATGTACGCACTGCTCAAGCCGGAGCGCTTCTGACATGACCGCCAATGGCTGGCTGCAGATCGCGGTCTTCGCCCTGTTCGTGCTCGCGGTGGCAAAGCCACTCGGCCTGTACCTCGTGCGCGTGTACGACGGGTCCGCGCGGTGGCTCGGGCCCGTCGAGCGCGCGATCTATCGCGTCGCAGGGGTAGATCCCGCGGAGGACCAGCACTGGACGCGTTATGCCGCATCGCTGCTACTGTTTAGTGCGGCGTCGATGCTGCTCACGTACCTCGCGCTGCGACTGCAGCACCTGCTGCCGCTCAATCCGCAGGACATGGCCGCCGTGGCGGCGCGCCAGGCGTTCGAGACCTCGGCGTCCTTCACGACCAACACCAACTGGCAGTCGTACAGCGGCGAGACGACCATGTCGTACCTGTCGCAGATGATGCAGCTGGCGTTTCACAACTTCATCTCGGCCGCCGTCGGCATGGCCGCCGCTGTCGCCCTGGTCCGCGGCATCGCGCGACAAAGCGCCGGGCTGATCGGCAACTTCTGGGTCGACACGGTGCGCGGGACGCTCTACGTCCTGCTGCCACTGTCGCTGGTGTTTGCGCTTGTCCTCGTCCAACAGGGCGTGATCCAGAACTTCCAGCCCTACGCGACCGTCACCACGCTCGAGGGCGCGCAGCAGACGATCGCCATGGGGCCAGTCGCGTCGCAGGAGGCGATCAAGCAACTCGGCACGAATGGCGGTGGCTTCTTCAACGCCAACTCGGCGCATCCGTTCGAGAACCCCACGCCCTGGTCCAACTTCTGGGCGATGGCCCTGATCCTCATGATCCCGTCGGCCATGACGTGGATGCTCGGCCGCATGGTGCGGCGGCAGGCCCACGGTTGGGCGGTTTGGACCGCGATGTTTTCGCTCTTTGCGGTCGGTGTCACCACCACGTATTGGGCCGAATCGCGCGGCAATCCGATCCACGCCGCACGCGGCCTCGACCTCGCGACGACGGGCACCAATCCCGGCGGCAACATGGAAGGCAAGGAGGTCCGTTTCGGCATCGTAAACTCCGCCTTGTTTGCCACGGTCACGACGGATGCGTCCTGCGGCGCCGTGAACGCAATGCACGACTCGTTCACGCCGTTAGGCGGACTCGTCCCGCTGGTGAACATGCAGCTGGGCGAGGTGATCTTCGGCGGCGCGGGCGCCGGGCTGTACGGCGTGCTCATGATGGTCGTGCTCACCGTCTTCATCGCGGGGCTCATGGTGGGTCGCACCCCGGAGTACCTGGGCAAGAAGATCCGGGCGAGGGAAGTACAGATGGCCATGCTGTATGTGCTGGTCTTCCCGGTCGTGATCCTCTCGCTCACCGGGCTGTCCGTGGTCGTGTCCCCCGGTCTTGCGGGACTCAACAACCAGGGACCGCACGGACTCTCGGAAATCCTCTACGCCTTCACGTCGACGGCCGCCAACAACGGCAGTGCCTTCGCCGGCCTCACGGGATCGACCACCTACTACAACACGCTGTTTGGCGTGACGATGCTGGTGGGTCGCTTTGCCATGATGGTGCCCATGCTCGCCCTGGCCGGCTTTCTCGCCGAGCAGAAGGCCGCCGACGAATCCGCTGGCACGTTCCCCGTGAGCTCGCCGCTGTTTGTCGCCCTGCTCGTCGGCGTCATCCTGATCGTTGGGGCCCTCACCTTTTTCCCCGTCCTCGCCCTGGGCCCGATCGTCGAGCACCTGGCGATGATGGCGGGGAACCTCTTCTAGGCCATGTCCACCACCTCGAGACCCCTGTTCGACCCGCCCATCGTGCGGCGCGCCGCGCGCGACGCCTTCGCGAAGCTTCACCCGCGGAACATGGCGCGGAACCCCGTGATGTTCGTGGTCGAAGTGGGCAGCGTCCTCACGTCGATCGTGCTGGTGCGCGACGTCGCCACCGGGGCCGGCGAGCTTGGCTTCACGTTGCAGCTGACCCTGTGGCTGTGGTTCACGGTGCTCTTCGCCAACTTCGCCGAGGCCATGGCCGAGGGCCGGGGCAAGGCCCAGGCCGACGCCCTGCGTTCGACGCGCACGCAGACGCGCGCCAAGAAAGTCGACGACCCGAAGGACCGGCTGCGCTTCTATTGGGTCCTGGCGACGGAGCTCGAGCGCGACGACGTCGTGTACTGCGAGCCCGGCGACATCATCCCGAGCGACGGCGAGGTCATCTCCGGCGTCGCGTCGGTGGACGAGTCGGCGATCACCGGCGAGTCGGCGCCCGTCATCCGCGAGTCCGGCGGTGACCGGTCTGCGGTGACTGGCGGCACCAAGGTGCTCTCCGACTGGCTGCTCATCCGCATCACCGCCGGGCAGGGCGAAACGTTCCTGGACCGAATGATTGCACTGGTCGAGGGGGCCTCGCGCCAGAAGACG
Source organism: Gemmatimonadaceae bacterium (assembly GCA_014379705.1). Lineage (GTDB taxonomy): Bacteria > Gemmatimonadota > Gemmatimonadetes > Gemmatimonadales > Gemmatimonadaceae > RBC101. The sequence goes on along the minus strand of JACMLI010000708.1, from coordinate 1,135 downwards.
CCGAACGAGATCGCGCTCACCATCCTGCTGTCGGGCCTCACGCTCGTCTTCCTGTTTGCCGTCGTGACGTTGCAGCCCTTCGCGCTCTATTCCGGCACGTCGGTGAGCACGCCCGTGCTCGTCGCGCTGCTCGTCTGCCTCATCCCCACCACGATCGGCGGCCTGCTCTCGGCCATCGGGATCGCGGGGATGGATCGGATGATCCAGAAGAACGTGATCGCAATGAGTGGCCGTGCGGTGGAAGCCGCCGGCGACGTGAATACGCTGCTCCTCGACAAGACCGGCACGATTACGTTAGGTAATCGACAGGCAGCGTCGTTCCACCCCATGCCCGGGGTGACCGATGCGTATCTCGCCGATCGCGCGCAGTTGTCCTCCCTGGCCGACGAAACCCCGGAAGGTCGTAGCATCGTCGTGCTGGCAAAGGAGAAATACGGGCTGCGTGGCCGCGAACTCGCCGATCCGTCCACAAACGCGGCCTCCGACGTGCTGGCGGCCGCCCATGGTCATGTGACGTTCGTGCCATTCACCGCCACGACGCGCATGAGCGGCGTGGACATGGGCGACGTCCAGCTCCGCAAGGGAGCGGGGGACGCCGTGTCGCGCTGGGTGCAGGAGCATGGCGGCAATGGCGCCCCGGAAGTGCGCGCCATCGTCGAGCGGATCGCGCACGAGGGTGGTACCCCGCTTGTTGTCGCCGAACGTGCGTTTGTCGCCGGGACCACAACGCCAGCCGGACCCGCTCGCGTGCTCGGCGTCATCTACCTCAAGGACGTCGTGAAGGGGGGCATGCGTGAGCGATTTGCGCGCTTCCGCGCCATGGGCATTCGCACCGTCATGATCACGGGAGACAACCCGCTCACCGCTGCAGCGATCGCCCAGGAAGCGGGCGTTGATGACTTCCTCGCCGAGGCGAGCCCGGAAGACAAGATGGCGCTCATCAAGCGCGAGCAGGCGGGTGGCCGACTCGTGGCGATGGCTGGCGACGGCACCAACGATGCGCCGGCGATGGCCCAAGCCGACGGGGGCCTCGCCATGAACAACGGGACGCAGGCCGCGAAGGAAGCGGGGAACAAGATCGACCTCGATTCCAACCCGACGAAGCTCATCGAGGTGGTGGAGATCGGGAAACAGC
>JACMLI010000707.1 GCA_014379705.1 Gemmatimonadaceae bacterium | reverse complement strand
GTGCATCTGCCCCGAAAGCCCGATCGACTCGACCTTCGCGCTGGGCACCTTGGCCAGCAGCTCCCGCACGGCAACGACTGTCGCGTCCCACCACGTCTCGGGGTCCTGCTCCGCCCATCCCGGCTGCGGCGTGGAAAGCTCCAGCGGCGCTGTCGCAGCACCAACCACGTCGCCCCCGCGTTCAACGAGGATAGCCTTTACGCCGCTCGTGCCGATGTCGATTCCGAGGAACATTCTTGAGGCGTGTGAGGCGTGTGAGGCGTGTCGGGCGTCTCGGGCGTCTTCGATCGTACGCCCTATACGCCTCATACGCCCGCTCTACCGAACTCCCAACAACACCTCCACCGTCAACTGATCCAACCGCTCATAGTCGTAACCCTTCTCGCGCATGGCCGGGAGGTCGAAGGTACGATCGCGGAGTTCCTGCGCGGACTCCGCCGTGTACTTCAGACGCTGGCCCGGTGCGGCCCCGCGGGACGCGAGCTCGGCGAGCAGGGCCTTGATCTCCGGGTCGGCGTTGAAGCGGGCCACCTTGTCCTTGAGGATCAGGTACGTGCGCATGCTCCCCTTCGCAAACTCCCACACGCCGGCTTCGTCTTCCGTACGGTAGCAATGGCTGTCGAAGTGCCGCATGCCGTCCCACTTCGAGTCCTCCAGCAGCTTCACGAGGAAGAAAGCGCCCTTCACGTCCTCGCTCCCGAATCGCAGGTCCTGGTCGAAGCGCCCGGGCTTCTGCCCGTTGAGGTCGATGTGGAAGAGCTTTCCGGCTTCCAGCGCCTGCGCGACACCGTGGGAAAAGTCGAGGCCCGCCATCTGGTCGTGCGCGACCTCGGGATTCAGGCCCACCATGTCGGGATGGTCGAGCGTGTACACGAACGCCAGCATGTGGCCGATGGTCGGCAGGAAGATGTCGCCACGCGGCTCGTTAGGCTTGGGCTCCAGCGCGAACTGGTAGCCGTAGCCCTGCGCGATGTTGTACTCGCACAGGAAGTTGAGCGCGTCGCGGAACCACTTGAGCGACTCCTGCGGGTCCTTCGCCGCGTTCGTCTCAACCCCTTCTCGCCCGCCCCAGAACACGTAGGTCGTCGCGCCCAGCTCCACGCCCAGGTCCATCGCGCGCATCGTCTTCTGCAGGGCGAAGGCACGCACGCGGGCGTCGTTGCTGGTGAACGCGCCATCGCGAAATACCGGGTCGCCGAACAGGTTCGTCGTCGCCATCGGCACCTTCATTCCCGTCTCGTCGAGCGCCGCCTTGAACTCCCGCACGATTCCATCCCGCTCGGCGGCCGACGCGTCACGCGGAATGAGGTCGTTGTCGTGGAGGTTCACGCCGTAGGCGCCGAGCTTCGCCAGGTGGCGCACCGTGTGCACGGCGGTGATCGCGGGACGCACGGCGTCGCCAAATGGATCGCGGCCGGTGTTGCCGACGGTCCAGAGGCCGAAGGTGAATCGATGCTCAGGCGCGGGAGTGAACAATGACATGGGGAGGGTGTTGTGCGGCCAACGCAGGAGAAACTAGACGCCGTCGCAGCGCGGGCGCGTCCGATCCGCCGGACAGCGCAGGCGCTGGTAGTACTCGAGCGGGTGGGCCGGGCGCTCGTATCCCGCCGGGAATGGCTGGCGTGAAAAGGTCTGGAAGTACGCGAGCGACGCGTCGCGCCACCATTTCGCCTCACGGACCTGGATGCCGAGGAAGGCATCCATCTCGCGATAGCGCGCCCCATCGATCCGTCCGGCGAGCCCTTCCCAGGTCCGCTTGATGCCGCGCACTGAATCCACCCCGGCGCTGTAGCGGTACACCAGTTCGTCCCACAGCGTGCGCCCCGATCGTAGCCGGTCGGTCCACCGGACATGATGGAACCAGAGCAGGTTCTCGTCAGGCACCGTGGCACGACTCGCGAACTGGTCGCGCACCGGCCCCGCGTATTGCGCCACGGCGTTGCTCCCCGTGGCCGTCCGGTCGAAGCCGATCCCGATCGTGTCGGCGCGGTGATAGTACGTCGACGTCCAATCCGCCCGATTGAGCCCCGTCACCCATGGCCCGGGACCATAGTGGTGTCCCTCGGCCATGATGTGGTGGAGGCCCAGCGGCGTCATGTAGTTCACCAGCGCCTCACGCGAACCGAGCATCATGCGGCTCACCGGCGCCAGCACCTGCGGATCGTTGGAGAGTGTCTGCCGGATCCATTCCCCCGCGATCATCCATGACGGGAGCTGATGGTCCCACGCGAGCCGGCCGTACGCGTACCAGTTGGCCTGGTTGAACTGCGACCCCGTCCAGTTGCGATCCGTGCCGATGTTGGCGACGCCCGCGACGCCCGAGATGCGGTGTCGGTCCACCGATCCATCGACCACGCGTGCCACCGTCGTGCCGCGCCCGGCGCGCCACGTGTCAGCGTCGAGCACTTCCTCGAAGAGTGGCCCGAGGAAGGCGAGGTGCGTGTCCTGGCCCAGGTACTCCTTGGTGACCTGCAGCTCGAGCACGAGCGGGGTCTTCGGCATTGCACCGAACAGCGGGTGGAAGGGCTCGCGCGGCTGGAAGTCGAGCGCGCCGTTCTTCACCTGCACCATCACGTTTGGCCGGAACTTGCCGTCGAGCGCCACGAACTCGTCGGCGGCCTGCCGGACGCGATCGACCGGCACCTCGTTGGAATAGACGAAGGCCCGCCACATCACGATGCCACCATGCGGTCCGACGGCGTCCGCGAGCATGTTCGCGCCGTCGGCGTGCGTGCGCCGGTAGTCCTGCGGACCGGGCTGTCCCTCGGAGTTGGCCTTCACGAGCCAGCCACCGAAGTCGGGAATCGCGCGGTACACCTCGTCTGTCTTGTCCTTCCACCACTTGCGTACTGAGGGATCCAGGGGGTCAGCCGTCTTGAGCCGGCCGATGTCGATCGGGGCACTGAAGCGCGCCGTGAGGTACACGCGGATCCCCCACGGCCTGAACTCATGGGCGAGGGCTGCAACCTTCGCCAGGTAGGGCGCCGTGAGCACCGTCGCGTTCGCGTTCACGTTCGTGAGCACGGTGCCGTTGATGCCGATCGACGCGTTCGCGCGCGCGTAGTCGCGGTAGCGCGGGTTGCGCACCGCGGGCAGCGAATCCCAGGCCCACAGCGAGAGGCCGGCGTACCCACGCTCGACGCTTCGGTCGAGGTTGTCCCAGTGGTCGAGGATGCGTCGTTGGATGCGCGGCGTCGACACCTCGCGCAACGAGGCGAGGGAGCCCTGGACCTGCAGGTGCCGCAGGAACGCGAAGGCGCCGTACAGCACGCCGGCATCGGAGTTCGCCGCAATCACCACGGCCTGGCGCCCGCGCACCATCATCGTGCGCACCATGTACCCCTCGGCGCCGGCGCGCTCGAGGTCGGCCTGCAGGCCTAACGACGCGATCGCGGCGGACCGACGCGTCCCGACGATCACCACCCCGGCGGCGTTCGCGTTCCGCGCCACCGTCACAGGGCGCCCGAGCAGTCCGCTCAACCCGAGCTGCAGCTCACGGGCCGCCGATTGGAGCAGTGGCGTCGACGCGTCGATGGCGATCGCGTGGATCCCGCGGCGATACTCGGCAAGGCGCCCCGGACTCGACACCAGGCGGTACCGGAGCCAGAGGTCGTAGCCATCCTCGTCAGGCAGTGCGGCCTGCGCGCGCACGGACGCGCTCGCCACGCACCACGCGGCGAGCAGCAGCATCGAAGTCCGAAGGTGGCGCATGCTGGTAATCTGGCGCCGCGCCTTTAACGCGGGATGACCGGGATGCGATCGTCGGCCGGATCGGCCCACACCTGGTTCGGGATCAGCGGAGCCCTTTCTACCCGACCCCTCGCGCCGGCTCCATCCTTGGCACAAGCAGGTGAATCACGCCGAGCGCGACCAGGTACGTGCCTCCGCAGACCGCGAAAATGGCCGTGTAGTTCCCGCCAGTCGCGTCGAGCAGCCGGCCCGTCATCCGCTGCGCGGCGAACCCGGCCATCGAACCCGCGAAGCCGCCCATTCCGACCACCGTCGCGACCATCCGCTTCGGGTACATGTCGCTGACGATGCAATAGAGGTTGGCCGACCACCACTGATGGGCGGCCGCAGCGACGGCGACGAGTGACACCGCCATCCAGAGGGTCCCCGCCGACGGCGCGAAGCCCGTAGGCGCGATCAGGATCGCCGCCAGGAGCATGGCCGTCTTCCGCGCGCGGTTCACGCTCCACCCGGCGCTGATCATTCGGCTCGACGTCCATCCCCCGGCGACCGACCCCACGTCGGCCAGGAGGTAGATGGCAATGAGGGGCCCGGCGACTCCCGTGAGCTTCACGCCGTAGCTCGTGTCGAGGAATTTCGGGAGCCAGAAGAGGTAGAAGTACCACACCGGATCCGTGAACGCCTTGCCGACGATGAAGGCCCAGGCCTGGCGATCGGCGAAGAGTCGCCCCCACGGCACCGGGCCGCCGCTCGCCTCCTCGCCGTCTCTCCTGATGTAGGCGAGTTCGGCGGCGGACACCCGAGGATGCGATTCGGGCGAACGATAGATGGCAAGCCAGGCGATGAGCCACGCGAAGCCCACCGCACCCGTTGCCACAAACGCTTCACGCCATCCCCACGTCACCGCGATCCAGGGGACCACGATGGGCGCGATGATCGCGCCGACGTTCGTCCCCGCATTGAAGATCCCGATGGCGAGGGCCCGCTCCTTCTTCGGGAACCACTCGGCGACTGTCTTCACGGCCGCCGGAAAGTTGCCCGCCTCGCCGATACCCAGCGCAGCGCGCGCCAGCGAGAAGCCGGCCACCCCGCGAGCGAGCGCGTGCCCCATGGCCGCGAGGCTCCACACCACGATGGCCGCGGCGAGTCCCGTGCGCACGCCGATCCGGTCCATCAAGCGCCCGGTGAGGAGCAGCCCGACCGCATACGTGAGCGAGAACCACGAGACGATCGAGCCGTAGTCGGTCTCCGTCCACCCGAGCTCGCGCTGCAGCGTTGGCGCGAGGATGCCGAGGACCTGCCGGTCGAGGTAGTTGATCGTGAGCGCAAAGAAGAGCAGCGCCACGATGGTCCACCGGTACCCCAGGCCCGGCGGGGCCGTCACCTCAGCGCTGGACGCGGCCACTTCCGTCTCCGTTGAGGAGCAACTCCACCTCGGCGACGTTCACGCGATTGAAGTCGCCCGGGATCGAGTGCTTGAGACACCCGGCGGCGGCGGCGAACTCCAGCGCTCGGGCATTTCCATTGTAGGCGAGCAGGCCGTGGATCAGCCCGGCCGCAAACGCATCTCCGGCCCCGACCCGATCGACAATGTCGTCGATCTCGTACGGATGGCTCTTGTAGAACGCCCGGCCATCGTAGAGGCACGCGCTCCACCCGTTGCGATCCGCCGAGCGGCTCTCACGCAGCGTGATCACCTGCTTCTCGAGGTTTGGGAATGCGTCCAGCACCCGGGCGGCGAGCGTGCGGTACTTGTCCGCCTCCAGGATTCCTTCGTGCACGGTCACGTCCACGTGAATGCCGAGCGACTTCTGGCAATCCTCCTCGTTGGCGATCCCCACTTGCACGTGCTGCACGATCTCGCGCATCACCTCTGGAGCCTTGCGTCCGTACTTCCAGAGGTTCGCGCGGTAGTTGTAGTCGCAGGAGACGGTGATGCCCTTCGCGCGCGCCGCCTTCACGGCCTCGACCGACACCTCGGCAGCGCTGGCGCTGATGGCTGGTGTGACCCCGGAGATGTGGAACCAGTCGGCGCCGGCGAATGCCGCGTCCCAGTCGATGTCGCCGGGCTTCACGTTGGCGATCGACGAGCCGGCGCGATCGTACACGACCTTGCTCGGCCGCTGGTTGGCGCCCGCTTCGAGGTAGTAGGTGCCCAGGCGATCCCCACCACGTGTCACGAGCGACGTGTCCACGTTGAAGCGCCGCAATTCGCCGAGCGCCGCGTCTCCGAGCAGGTTGCCAGGCAGCACGGTGACGAACGCCGCGTCGTGACCGAACTGCGCCAGCGATACCGCCACGTTGCTCTCCGCTCCGCCGAAGGTCGCCTCGAGCGCGGGGGACTGGAACAGGCGTTCGTGGCCGGGCGCCTTGAGGCGCAGCATGATCTCGCCGAAGGTGACGATCCGCTTCTTCATGCCTGCCTCGCCATGGTGATGGATTCGACCGTGCGCACCGCCGCGGCCACTTCATCGCGAATCCGATCGAACGCCTTCGCTTCGACCCACGCCTGCGGCGCCATCCACGACCCGCCGCACGCGACGACGCGATGGAAGCCGAGATAGCTCGCAAGGTGTGCCGCCGTGATGCCCCCGGTCGGCATGAAGCGCACGTCGACGTACGGCGCGGCGATTGCCTTGAGGAATGGAAGCCCGCCGATCGCCTCGGCGGGAAAGAACTTGAGCACCGAGAGCCCGAGCCCGAGTGCCGCCTCGATCTCGGTCGGGGTGCAGACGCCGGGGAAGACCGGCAACCCCAACTCCTGGCTGCGCCTCACGACGTGTTCGTTGAGCCCCGGCGCCACGATGAAGCGCGCCCCCGCCTTGTGCGCGCGGTTGACCAGGGTCTCGTTGATCACGGTCCCGGCGCCCACCAGGACGTCGGGGCACTCCGCGGCCATGCGTTCCAGCGCATGCTGCGCCCCCGGGGTGCGAAACGCGACCTCGGCGCATGGGAGGCCGCCGGCGGCGAGCGCCCGGCCGAGGGCTGGCGCGTTGTCGGGATCGTCGATTACGATGAGCGGCACGATCCGCATCCGCTCGATAGCCTGCATTACGTCACTTGTCATGTCGCGGGACCGGGAGTCGGTAGGCGTCGCGCGCGAGGTCGATGGCGAGGGCGCGCGCCATGCGGCGGGCATCCCCGAGGTCGACGATGTGGCGCGCGACAAGGCCAGCGAGCCAGTTCGCGTCCACGCGTCGGGACAGGTCGTGCCGCGCCGGGATCGAGCAGAAGGCGCGCGTGTCGTCGTTGAATCCCGCCGTGTTCCAGAGACCGGCCGTCTCCGTGGTGCGCTGCCGGAATCGCGTCATCCCCTCGATGCTGTCGTGGAACCACCACGGCGGCCCGAGCCGCATCGCCGAGTAGTGACCTGCGAGCGGCGCCAGCTCACGCGCGTACGTGGACTCGTCGAGCGTGAAGACGATGAGACGGAACGCGGGGTGGTTGCCATACGCGTTGAGCAATGCGTGCAGACCCGTCACGTGGTCGCTCGCCATGGGGACGTCGCCTCCCATGCTGTGGCCGAAGCGCGCGAGCAGGGACTCATCGTGGTCGCGCCAGACGCCAGCGTGCAGCTGCATGACGAGGCCATCGTCCACGGAGAGGCGCGCCATCTCGATCAGCATGTGCCCCTCGAAGTGCTCCTGGTCCTCGGTCGTAGCCTTCCCATCCATGGCACGCGCGAAGATCGCGTCGAGGTGCTGTTGCGGGAGTCGCTGCGTCCATGGCCGGCGCACGCCATGATCCGTCGCCCTCGCGCCGTGGTCCTTGAAGGTCAACCGACGAGCAGCGAGCGCCGCCACCAGCGCACCCGCGGACTCGATGGGCGCGCCGACGATCGACGACAGCCTGCCGATTTCTTCACGCCACCCCGTCGAGGCCACCGCGAGCGCGCGGTCAGGCCGAAAGGTTGGGATTACCCGCCCCGTCCAGCCCGACGCGGCGATGCGCGCGTGATGCGCGAGCAAGTCCGTTGCCGCATCGGTGGTGGCGAGCACCTCGACGTTGAAGCGCTCGAAGAGCGCGCGAGGCAGGAACTCGGGCGACTGCAGCTTCTCGGCGATCTCGTCATAGATGGCGAGCGCACTCCCCGCATCGAGGCGCGTGCGCACACCGAACACTTCGCTCAGCTCGTAGTCGAGCCACGCGGCGCTTGGCGTCCCGAGGAACAGGTAGTAGTGCTCCGCGAAGCGCTGCCACGCGGCTCGAGGGTTCGTTTCGTGCGGAGCGCCATCCGTCGGCGTTAAGCCCAGCGACTCGAGGGATACGCCCTGCGAGTGCAACATGCGCACCACGTAGTGATCCGGCGTGATCAGCAACGTGGTCGGCTCCGGAAACGGCGCGTTCTCCGCCAGGAGCGCCGGGTCCACGTGACCGTGCGGGCTCACGATCGGCAGCGATCGCGTCTCCTCGTATAGCGACCGCGCGATGCCCCGCACGAGGAGATCGGCGTCGAAGTACCGGTCCGGGTGCAGCTCGAGTGGGCGCGTGCCTGACGAGTGCATGCTCATCAGACGCCGCTGAACGCGCTGAAGCCGCCATCCACGGGCACGACCACACCGGTCACGAACGAGGCCGCGTCACTGCACAGCCAGTGCACCGCCCCCACCAGTTCTTCGGGATTGCCGAAGCGCCCCATGGGCGTCCGGTCGATGATCGTGCGAGCGCGTGGCGTGAGTGATCCGTCGGCGTTGATCAGCACGTTGCGGTTCTGCGTGGTGACGAAGAACCCCGGTGCGATCGCGTTCACGCGCAGCCCGTCGCCGTACCGGCGCGCGAGCTCGGTCCCCATCCACCTGGTGAACACGTCGATGCCCGCTTTGGCCACCGAGTATCCGAGCACGCCACTGATCGCCTGGGTCGAGGCCATCGACGACACGCACACGATGCTCCCCGTGCGTCGCTCGGCCATGCTGGCACCGAAGACGAGGCTCGGCACGATGCTCCCGTGCAGGTTGAGCTTGAGCGCTTCCTCGAAGGCATCCATCGGCACGTCGAACACCGGGCGACCATCGCTGCGGGCGCGCGCGACGTTGCCCCCCGCGCCATTCACCAGCGCGTCGACCTG
>JACMLI010000706.1 GCA_014379705.1 Gemmatimonadaceae bacterium | reverse complement strand
TCATCGGCGTCTGCGTGGAAATGGTGGCCGCCGTCACATGGCTCGAGCGCGTGCCTCCCGAGGCCGGCGACGTGCGCGTGCGTCGGGTGACCGCCGAGGGTGCGTTAGGCAGCGCCCGCACCCTGGCCACGACCGCGGCGTCGCGACCCGCCGGCTTTCCGAAACTCGTGCGCCATGGTGCCAACCTCCTTGCGGCGTGGACCGTCCCCGGCGACACCATGCGCGTCCGCCTGACGAGTCTCCCCATGTCCGCACTCAAATGAGGCCTTCGGGACTGTTGCTGGCGGTCGCCGCTGCGTGGGGTGCGTCGGCCTGCAAACCCGCGGAGCGCCCACCCGTGAAGGTGGGCGTGGCCGCGCCCTCCTATCGCGCAACGCTCCTGTCGGGCGACACCGTCACAACGGACGAGCTCAAGGGCAAGGTGGTGCTCCTCAACGTGTGGGCGACCTGGTGTGCGCCGTGCCGTGAGGAGATCCCCTACCTCCAGACGCTGTTCGAGGCACGGCGTGGCGACGGGCTCCAGATCGTCGGCGTGTCGATCGACGCCCGTGGCAGCGACGACGCCATCGCCTCGTTCGTGAAGGAGTTCGGGATGACGTACCCGATCTGGCGCGACCCCGACGAACGCGTCCAGTCGCTGTACATGGCGTTAGGCGTGCCGGCCAGCTACCTGATCGACCGCGACGGGGTGCTGCGCTGGCGTCACCTGGGCACCGTGCGCGCGACCGACACGTCATTCACCGGCGCGCTCGAGCGAGCCCTTGCGGCACCGGGAGGCGGCTGATTCGGGCGCGGGACCCCTTATCATTCCCGCAGTCCAATCCCGAGGTCGATGGCGCGCTCCGTTGGGATCTTCATGTTCGACGACGTCGAAGTGCTCGACTTTGCCGGGCCCTTCGAGGTCTTCTCGGTGTGTGGTCGTCGCAGCCAGCTCGATCCGTTCCATGTCGTGACGGTGTCCGAGCGTGGGCAGGCTGTCGCCGCCCGCAACGGGCTCATGGTGACACCTACACATTCCTTCGCCAGCTGCCCGCCCCTGGACATCATCCTTGTGCCCGGTGGCTTCGGGACGCGCCGCGAGATGTTGAACGCGGTGGTGCTGGAGTGGGTCGCCGCCAGGAGTCGCGCCTGCGAGTTCACGCTGTCCGTTTGCACCGGTTCGCTCGTGCTCGGTTCAGCCGGGCTCCTCGATGGTCGTCACGCCACTACGCACCACATGGCGTTTCCCGAGCTGAGGGCCGCGGCACCGAACACCATCGTGCACGACCATGCACGCATTGTGGATAACGGCTCCCTTCTCTGCTCCTCGGGCGTGAGCGCGGGCATCGACATGTCGCTCCACGTGGTGGCACGCCTTCACGGCGACGACATCGCTCGCGAGACGGCGCGCTACATGGAGTACGAGGGTCGTTGGGACGATCCAGCGCGCGTGGTGAAGGTCCCGTAGCAGAACGGGGCGACCGAAGTCGCCCCGTTTCGTTTCCGCTCGAACCTAGCGCCGCCCGTTGTTGCGCCCGCGCTTCCAATCATCATTGTCCCATCCGCGGTGCCGACCATTGTCGCGGCGCTGGCTGCTCGCGTCGCAGCGGTTGTTCCGATCGCGATCGAGGCACCATGCGCCGCGCCTCTCGTTCGAATCATACCTGCCGTTGTCGTCGCAGCGGCGGTCGTTGCGGTTCCGTCGGCAGAAGGCCTCACGCGCGAGTCGTTCGCGTTCCCACTGATCGCGATCGCGGCGCGAACCATCGCGGTCATTCCAGCCGCCGTCGCGGTTCTGCAGGACGCGCTCGGCGAGCACACGAAGCGCGTCATTCTGGGCCGCTGCCTGTCGAGGCGCACCGAGGAGGAGCAGCGATGCGAACAGCATCGCGAGGGCCATGTACACCTTGTTGACAAGAGCGGGCGCTTCCAGTGACGATGCGGTCCTCATGGGGGTCTCCTCGGGAAGGGTGGTTCAAGCTGTAGGTGAAGCACCTCCCGTGCCACCACGCGAGTGTGACCACTGTTCGTTATCCGACAACGAGTTAGCCACTCGCACGTGACGTGATGCAGCACGACATCGTCTCCACGACCGGGCAGGTCGTTGCCCCGAAGGGAGGACACATGTGTCAGCGAAGGAAGACCTTGGTGATGCCTTGCACGTTGCGGGCACGGTACAGCGGAGAACGCCAGCCCGCTCGCTGAGCGAAATGGTGAGCGCAGTCCAATCAGCAACCGAGACATGAGAGAGAGTTCATCTCACGAGCAGGATACGCGTCACGCTGAGTGCGCTTCACCACACGAACTCAGGATTGCATGTGAGGCACTCGTAAGGCAATTTCCACTGGTGCTGCAGCGCACTCCTCTTTTGTGACTACTCTCACGAAGCAGTCGCGACGTGACGTGCAGTACTTCAGCGGCCTGGAGAACAGCAGCCGCGTTAGAGATGGTGCACAGTCCATGATCGTGTTGGACGTTGTCGCAGTTGTGATCAAGCCGGAGCAATGATGCGAAAGTATAGCTGGCACATTCTTGGCGCCCTCGCCTTCCTGTCGGCACGCGCCGAAGCCCAGGGCAACCGGGTCTTCTGCATTCCGAACACGCAGGCCTGCTTCAGTGCGACCTTCGGTTTCGTCCCGACTCCAGCGAACCCGTTCTACCAGAACCGTCTCTCGTCGGTCATCACGAACCTGCAGGGCACGTATGGCGGATTCAACACGCCGTTCGGGTTCCTCGGCCTCGAGTACGTGCAGCGATGGAACGCCCTCACGAGCGCGCGCACGACCACGGCGTTCATCGACCTGCCGTCCAAGGCGGGAAATGTCCAAGAGAATCCGTTCCGACCCGGCTTCCACTTTGACCAGCCCACCGGCGGCAACGGATACATGCTGCTGCGGGGCACCGGCTATTTCGGCTGCGATCGCTCGCCGGGGGACGAGTTATGGACATGGCGCACCTGTCCCCGGGACCGGATGGATGGGAGCGTGTCGTTCGACATGGACCTCGCGTACGTCGACAACGAAGGCGCCATGTTCCCGGCGACCTTCAAGCACTTCGCGTTGCGTGCCCGGACTATGCTCGGGAGTTGCACGATCACGCCGTCCACCTGGCTCACGGAGCGAACGAACGACGCTTGCGAAGAGCGCGTTCTCGGCGGCGACGTGATCGCCTCTGCCGCGATCACCCCGGAACCCGGCACGCTCTTGCTGCTCGGGTCGGGGCTGATGGGAGTCGCTGCCCACCTGCGGCGAAGAATCCGACGGCGGCGTCACGAGTTCTAGCCGTTCCGCGTTGCGCCGAGGGCCCGGGCATCATGCCCGGGCCCTTTCCTTGTCTTGCGCCTTGCAGCGAGAGACTGGCAGGTTCCGCGATCCCGCCGCCATCCCCAGCCCCGTCCGTATGCGCGCCCGAACCGTCCTGCCCGTCGCTTGCCTCGCGCTGCTCCCTGCCGCGACCACATCGGCACAGATCGCCGACCATCCATTTGCGCGCATGGGCTTCCGTACCATCGGGCCGGCCAACATGAGCGGGCGCTTCACCGACATCGCGGTGAACGAGTCGAACACGTACGAGTTCTACGCGGCCAGCGCGACGGGAGGCCTCTGGAAGACCAGCGACAACGGGATCACCTGGGCCGCGGTGTTCGAGAAGGAAGCGACGCACTCGATCGGGAGCATCGCCGTGGACCAGAAGAATCCGTCAATCGTTTGGGTCGGGACGGGCGAGGCGACGAACCGGCAGAGTTCGTCCTGGGGGAATGGAGTCTACAAATCCATGAATGGCGGGCGAACGTGGCGCAACATGGGGCTCACGGAGAGCCGACACATCGCCCGCGTCGCCGTTGATCCTGGCAATTCCAACGTGGTGTACGTTGCCGTGCCGGGGCACCTCTGGGGACCGAACAAGGAACGGGGACTCTACAAGAGCGCGGATGGCGGGGAGACCTGGACGCTCGTCCTTTCACGCGACGAGGACACGGGCGCGGTGGACGTCGCCATCGACCCATCGAACCCGGAAATCGTCTACGCCGCGATGTACCAGCGCCGCCGCATGCCCTTCGGCTTTGTCGGCGGCGGACCCGGGAGCGGACTCTTCAAGTCCACGGACGCCGGCCGCACGTGGAACCGCCTGACGAGTGGGCTCCCGGCTGGCATCGCCGGTCGCATCGGCATCTCGATCTATCGGAAGGATCCGCGTGTCGTGTACATCTCGCTCGAACAGGGCGCGCGGTATACCTCGTCCATCAGCTACGCCGAGCGACGGGGTGGCGTATATCGATCGGAAGACAAGGGCGCAACGTGGCGGCACATGGGGGACTGGAACCCGCGGCCTGCGTACTCTTCGCAGATCCGCGTCGATCCGAGCGACCAGTCGCGCATCTACCAGGTGCAGTATTCGGTGAGCGACGATAGCGGAAAGACCTTTCGCGAACCACGCCAGACGCTGCACGGCGACGACCGCGCGATCTGGATCGACCCAAAGGACTCGCGCCACCTGGTCAAGGCCGACGACGGTGGGGTGGGCATCAGCTACGACCGCGGCGTGAAGTGGCTCTACGTGACGACGCTCCCGGTCTCGCAGTTCTACCGCATCAGTGTGTCGAAGGGTACGCCGTACCTCGTGTGCGGTGGCCTGCAGGACAATGGCAGCTGGTGCGGGCCCAACCAGGTGTATTCGGCGCAGGGCATCACCAACGACGACTGGTTCCGCGTCGGGGGCGGTGACGGCTTCTTCAACGTGATCGACACGGTCGACAACCGCACCGTGTACTCGTCGTCGCAGTACCTCGGCATCACGAAGGTCGACCTGCGCACGCTGGAGTCGAAGAACCTCCGGCCCACGCCGCGCGAGGGAGAGGGTCCAAAGCTCGGCAACTGGGGCGCTCCCGACCCGAAGGTCGGTCGCAAGATCCCACCAGCAGGCTGGAACTCGCCGTTCATCATCTCGCCGTGGAATCATCGCACGGTCACGGGGGGCATGGCGATCGTCCTGCGCAGCAGCGACGCCGGTGACACGTGGCGCTCCCTCGGGAACCTCACGACCGGCGTCGATCGCCGCACGCTGCGGATCATGGGCCAGCTGCCTGACGAGGAGACGCCGTCGCTCGACGATGGCGTGTCGTATTACCCCACGACCTCGGCGCTCGCGGAGTCACCGCGCGTGCGCGGGTTGCTCTACGGGGGCACGGACGACGGCAACCTCAAGGTCACGCGGGACGATGGGCGCACCTGGACGGACCTCACCGGACGTGCGCCCGGCGTTCCGAAAGGCACGTGGGTCTCGTCGATCGCCGCCTCCCGTCATGCCGATGGCACCGTGTACGTCGCATGGGACGGACACCAGGCCGACGACTACACCAACTACTTGCAGAAGTCGACGGACTTCGGACGCACCTTCGCGTCGATCACCGGCGACCTGCCGGCCGATCGGGTCATTCACGCCATCGTCGAGGACCCGCGCAACCCGGCGGTCCTCTACGCGGGGACCGAGTTCGGCCTCTACGTCACCGTTGACGGTGGGGCGCACTGGTGGTCGCTGCAGAACAACATGCCGAACGTGCCGGTCAACGACCTCGTGATCCAGTCCACGGAGAACGACCTGGTGCTCGGCACTCACGGGCGTGGCATCTGGATCCTCGACCAGGTCAACGCACTCCAGGAGTTCACGCCGGCGGTGCGGGCGAAGGCCGCGCACCTCTTCACGATCAACCCGGCGTCGATGAACCGCGTGGTGAGCACGCGCGCCCATACGGGAGACATGTACTTTCGCGGCGAGAACCCGACGTACGGCGCGTTGATCGACGTGTGGACAAGGGACGGCGTGCCGGCGGGCACGGCGCTGACCATTCATACCATCGCGGGGCGCGAGATCGCGCGCGTCCCGCTGGACGTGACGTCCGATGGGGGCGTGCGTCGCGCCAGCTGGAACCTCAGGCTCCCGGCCCTGCGGGCCCCGACGGCGAATGCGGGAGACGACGAGGGCGGCGGCGGTGGCCTGCCAGGGCGCTTCGTTGCGCCGGGCACCTACATCGCGCGACTCGTGGTCAACGGCGAGCGGCAGGAGCGACGCTTCGAGGTACGCGAGGATGCGCGCATGCTGGTGACGACGGCCGACCGCGCCGCCTGGCACGCGGCGCTGGACGACATTGCTGCGCAGTATCGCAGCGCGTCGGCGATGGCGGACTCGACGCGTCGCGAGCGCCAGCGCCTTGCCGCGCTTCCCCAAGCCGAGCAGAACCGACTCGCGGCGCGCGTGACGGAGTTGGACGACCTGGCGGTTACGGCGTCAGAACTCACGCAGCGAATCGCCACGCTCTACGGCAACGTGATTCGCGTGACGGAGCCGCCGACCGCCGACCAGCGGGCACAGCGCGCGTACTTCCCGACGGTGCTCGCGTTGGTGGTGCGGGGGTGGCGAGGGTTTGGGGTGGTCAAGTCGGGACGGGTGGACGGGGTGGAGGGGGTGG
>JACMLI010000705.1 GCA_014379705.1 Gemmatimonadaceae bacterium | reverse complement strand
CGCGACGGCCGAATCGGGCACAAGGCGCGCCGCCCGCACGAAGTCGAGCTTGGGGAACGCCTTCTCGAGGTACGCGTTCCCTTCGGCCATGATCCGCATCTGGTCGGGACCAAAGCCCATCGGAGGGCCGTCGCCGTACCCGGCGTACAGCGAGTCCACGACCGCCATGCCCTCGATCACCTGGCCAAACGGCGCGAAGCCCATGGGGTCGAGGTTCCGGTTATCGATGAGGTTGATGAACACCTGCGTCGACCGCGTGTTCGGCGCGGACATGGCCGCGTAGGTCACGTAGCCGCGCAGGTTGCTCTGCGTCACCGAGTCGTCGGGACTGGCCAGGGGCTCCCACGCCTTGTTCACCGCGGGGTCGCCATGCACGCCGAACTGCACCATGAAGCTCGTGACCACCCTGAAGAAGCGATTGTTGTCGAAGTAGCCGCTCTTCACGAGTGAATAGAACCGGTCGGCACCCTGCGGAGCCCACGCCCGGTTCACCTGAATCACGAACGGACCCTTGCTCGTCTCGAAGCGCGCCCGAAAGACGTTCGGGGCACGCTCCGCGGTGGTCGGAGGCGCCGGTGCGCCGCCGCCGTTTCCGGGTGCCTTGGACTCACAGGCGATGAGCGCCGAAACGAGGACGGCGCTGGTGACGATGGTGCGGCGAAGCATGGGTCGGGGAGGGGTGTGAATTGAGCTACCGGGGTGCCGTCGCGTGATACACGCCGACGCGTCCGTCGCTCCCACTGGCAAAGAAGGTACCGTCACGCGAGGCGCGTACGGCATGAAATCCGGTGGCGTCCAACGCGGACCAGGTGGCTCCACCATCGCGCGAGATGTCGCTTCCGGACGGCCCCACGGCGATCGCGAGGCGCTGATGGACCGCGACCCCCGATCGATAGGCTCGCGGTGGTTGGACCGTTGCCGGCGCCCACGCCTTCGTCGACGGATCGTAGCGACTGACGTTCCCGGCCGTTGCAGAGTCCACCCGGTAGTCGCCGCCGACACCAAGGATCTCGGCGCCGCTGCGCGTGAGCGAGAAGTAGCCTTGGCTCCGCTCCCCCTGTCGCATCGGCGCCGGGACCGCGCTCCACGATTGGCTGCGGTCGCGCGACACGTGCAAGCGGGAGGTCATGCCTCCCGTCCCCAGCCATACCGTGGAGTTCCCGTCCACGATGAGCGACGACCCGCTCGCCGCGAACGCGGATTCCCCCTGGTTGGCGGCCGGTCGCCCCGCCGCCGGCGCTTCCTTCCATGTCGCGCCCGCGTCGTCGGTCAGGAGGATGAGGTACCGGCCTCCCATGGGGTCGCCTAACGCGATCCCGTGCCGGTCATCCCAGAAGTCGATTGCGTCGACAAACGTCGTGGTGTCGGTCGGCTGGTAGCGCACGCTCCAGCTCTTGCCGCCATCGGTCGTCCGCCAGATCACGCCGGTCGTCGACGCAACGTGCGCGACGCGCGCGCTCCGTGCGTGCAGCGCCCGGATGTCGACCTTCTCGGCGCCGGGAACCGTGTTCACGGTCCACGTCGCGCCGCCGTCGGTGGAAAGGATGACGGTGCCGTTGGTGCCACTGGCCCACACCGTCCTGGCATCCACCACCGACAGGCCCCGAAGGGACGCGCTCGTGCCGGTGGTGAGCGGCTTCCATTGCGCGTCGATCGATGCCATGGGGAGCACGACGAGCGCGACCATCAGTCGATTCAGCATCCGGTGAAAGGTAGCGCATCCTCCGGACATGCAGGGCGGGGTCATCCCGGCGGACCGGCGGGCCCGGGGGTACTTTAGAACTCCCTGGTACCCAGCACGGGTTCGCCTCCTCACTCTCCTCCGGACGTCGTGTCCTCCCTCCTTCGCACCCGGTTCCTTGTCGTCGGCAGTGGAGTCGCGGGCCTGCACACGGCCTGGCGCGCGTCGCAACACGGCGACGTGCTCGTCATGACCAAGCGGACCCTTTTCGATTCGGCGACCGCCTACGCCCAGGGGGGCATCGCCGCGGCACTCGGGGCCGGGGACACGCCCGAACTGCATCGCAAGGACACCCTCGCCGCGGGCGCGGCGCTGTGCGACCAGGAAGCGGTGGAAGTGCTCGTCGAGGAAGGACCGGCGCGTGTGCGCGAGCTGCAACTCGCCGGCGCGGCCTTCGACCTCGGGACCGACGGCAAGCTGAAGTTAGGCAAGGAGGCGGCGCACTCCCGGCGACGCATCGTGCACGCGCACGGCGACCGCACGGGCGCCGAGGTCGCGCGCACGCTCGTGGAGAAGGTGCGATCGGCGAAGCGGGCGTCGGTCGTGGAGCATGCCCGCGTCCTCGAGCTCATCATCGAAAAGGGTCGCTGCGCCGGCATTCGCGCCAGCGTGCTCGGCCAGCCGGTGGAGATCCGCGCCGACGCGACCGTCCTCGCCACGGGCGGGTGCGGCCAGGTGTATCGGCACACGACCAACCCGGTCGTGGCAACGGGGGACGGCTACGCGGTGGCACATCGCGCCGGCGTGCGACTCGCCGACATGGAGTTCGTGCAATTCCACCCGACGGCGCTCGATACCGCGGAAAATCCCCTCGCCCTCGTCTCCGAGGCCGTGCGCGGCGAGGGCGCGGTGCTGCGAAACGCCGCGGGGGAGCGCTTCATGGTCGCCCGCCACAAGCTCGCCGAGCTCGCGCCGCGCGACATCGTCGCCCGCGAGATCTTCCGTGAGCAGAAGCGGTCCGGGGTCGTGACGCTCGATGCCACCGCGTTAGGCGCCGGCTTCACGACGCGCTTTCCCGGCATCTTCGCCCTGTGCATGGCGCGCGGCATCGACCCCCGGAAGGACGCCATCCCCGTCACGCCGGCGGCGCACTACATGATGGGCGGTATCTCCACGGACCTCGCGGGTCGATGTTCGGTGGCCGACCTCTACGCCTGCGGCGAGGTGGCATGCACAGGCGTGCACGGCGCCAATCGCCTCGCGTCCAACTCACTGCTCGAGGGTCTCGTCTTCGCCGAGCGGGTCGCACGCGATTTGACGGACACGCCGCCGCTCGGCACTAGGCCCCCACAATCGTCGTGGAAGGTGCCGATACTGAGGGACAGAGGCGCTGCCCAGGTCGCCGCGAATGAAATCCGCGACGCCATGTGGGAGCACGCCGGCATAGCGCGCACTGCTAGAGGTCTACGCACGTGCCTCGCAATCCTCG
>JACMLI010000704.1 GCA_014379705.1 Gemmatimonadaceae bacterium | reverse complement strand
TGCGCTGAGCACCGTGCCGCGGGCGAGCCGGCGGGTGGCCACGGGAAACTCCTGCTCGATCGCCACCGGTGGCTGCGCTCCCACGGGTCGCACGACCGCACTCCCGGCCTGGAGGCCTGAGAGCGCGAGGGCGACGACGAGGGCGCGACGCGTGGTCACGGGCCTAACGAACCATGTTGTTGGCGACCTGCATCATCTCTTCGGCGTTCTTGATCGCCTTGGAGTTGATCTCGAACGCGCGCATCGAGGTGATCATGTCGACCATCTCCTGCACGATCTCGACGTTGCTCCCCTCGAGGTGGCCCTGGAGGAGGCGGCCCATGCCTTCGTCCTGCGGGAAGCCCGTGACCGCCGTGCCGGAGGCGGGGGTCTCGGTGTAGAGGTTCTGCCCGGCCGAACTCAGGCCGGCGGGGTTCATGAAGCGCGCCATCTCGATGCGGCCGATCTCCTGCACCTTGGACGTGTCATTGCCGACCTGCACCGACACGACGCCAGTGGGGGAGACGGAGATGCTCGAGCCATCGATCGGGAACTTGATCCCCGGGACCACGACGTTGCCGCCGGAAGTCACCAGCGTGCCGGTGTCGGAGATGCTGAACGAACCGTCGCGCGTGTAGCCGACCTGGCCGTTCGCCATCTGGACCTGGAAGAAGCCTTCGCCGTCGATCGCGAGGTCGAGCGGGCTGCTCGTCTGCTCGACGGCGCCCTGCGCGTGGAGGCGCTGCACCGAGGAGAGGTGCGTGCCGCGTCCGACCTGGATCGCCGGCTGCGTGTTGTTGTCGGGGGTCCCGATCACCGACGGGTTCTGCACCGTCTGGTAGAGCAGGTCCTCGAAGTGCGCGCGGCTCCGCTTGAACCCCGTCGTGTTGACGTTGGCGAGGTTGTTGGAGATGACCTCGGTGCGAAGCTGCTGGGCCATCATGCCGGTGGCGGCGGTACGGAGCGCGGGATTCATGGGTCGAGGGGTCGGGGGGTGGGGTAGTCGGGTGGCACTACGCCGTTACCCGGTGGGCTTGCCTAACTGGTTACTGATCGTCGCCCGAATGTCGTCGAGCGTGGACAGCGCCTTCTGTGCGAACGCGAAGTTGCGGGAGATCGAGATCATGTCGACGAGGGACTCGATCGAGTTGACGTTGCTGCCCTCGAGGTGCGACTGGCGCACGTCGCGGGCGTCCATCGCCACGACCTGCCGCGTCGCGTCGGGAACCCAGCGGGTGCCGTGTTCGTGCTGCAACGTCGTGTTTGGCGGAACGCTCTCCATGCGGAGGCGGTCGATCCACGTGCCGTCAACGGATACGCGACCCGTGCGGTCGATCGAGATGTCGCTGCCCCTGACCTTGAGCGGGCCCTTCTCGCCCGCGAGCCGGTTGCCATCGGCGTCGGCGAGGAAGCCCTGCGGGTCGATCGTCCACGCGCCACCACGGGTATATCGCTCGCCCTGCGGTGTGTTCACGACAAAGAACTGGTTGCCGCGCACGGCGACATCGAGCGGGTTGCCGGTCGGCGTCAGCGGACCCTCGCGCCAGTCGGTGGCCGCGTTGGGAAGTGGGACGCCGGTCGCGGAGAGCTGCGCGAAGCCGAGCTCGCCCTTGAACCCGTCGGTGTTGACGTTCGCCAGGTTATTGGCCGCAATCTCCTGGCGACGCTCCCAATAGCGGAGCGCGCTGGCGGCGCTGGCGATGCCATCTGTTTTCATCTGGACGGACTCCGGGCAAGATTCTCCCAGCACAAAGGGCAACCGATGTGCCGGTTGCCCCCGAGATTCCTGCTGAGCTGCAAGTCGTTGTTACGCAGTCACTTGCGCTCCGCCAGCCGCCGATCCTGCCGAGCGACGGAAGCGCCCGAACAGGGAAAAGCGTGCCGGATGCGGAGAAAACTGCCGGGTCGCTTTCCCCCCCAGCACCAAGGCAAGGGCGTCGCGGGAGAGACCCGTCTGGCGAGCGATTTCGAGCGCCGGGGTCCCGGCGGCGGCGAGCGAACGGGCGGTCGTCGAGCGCGACGATGTCGAGGAGCTCCTTGCCCTGGGGGCGCGCTCGCTCGCGGGCCAGCAGATCACGAGGAGAAGC
>JACMLI010000089.1 GCA_014379705.1 Gemmatimonadaceae bacterium | reverse complement strand
TCGTCCGAGCGCTCTGCGCCGCGGTGGCCCTGGGCGCGGAGCATCGTGGCGAGGCGCGAGGCGAGGTCGCCCGCGTTCCCGGCGCAGAAGAGCCCCGCAATGGCGCTCAAGGGCGCGTGCTGACCTTCAGGTCATCGAAGGAGGCGTATCGGTCCACGGTGCCTTCGTCGTCGCCCACGACCTCACCGGCGTATTCGACCCATGCATGCGCGGTGAACTTCCCGTTGCGCCGGGCCACGCCGACCTTGACCTCGCCCCCGGGAATTCCTTCTTCCTCGAGTCGACGGCAGATGGCGAGTGACCGCACGAGACACGTGGGACTGAACACCCCATACGCGGAGGCGCGGCTGACGCCGAGGACGATGCGTCGCACCTGATCGAGCCGTTCAGAGGATCCGGCGCCAGCACCGGCCGACGCGACCTCGGCGCTGACCAGTTCTCCCTGGGGCCGCGTCTTCACGTCCCGGTAGGCGCGCACCAGCGCGACCTGCCCAAGCAAGAAGCGCCACCAGTCCCGGGGAGAGAGCCCCCGGGCTTTATGAAGTGCGGTGCGCAGTGGCGCTGCCATCGGCGGCAGCCTTCGGGGGTGCTTCCACGACCAGGCCATTGGCCCGGAGGTCGCCGAGGAAACTGGCGACGTCCTTCTGGATGCGTCCCAACCCTACATCAGAGAAGCGACCCGCGAGGGTGGCGCAGAGTTCCTCGACGGTGTCGCACGTGGGAAGGAGCTCCCAGATGATTGCGCCGACGGGGTTCACGCCGAAGTAGACCTCGGAGTCGCTGGAGAACAGCACTCCCCCTTCCGCCATCGCGCGGAAGATGGCGGCGGGAGCCGGCTTTGGCAGCGGTGTCGAGGTTGAGGCCACCGGGGCGCTCACTGTCTGAATGGGGGCGTGGCGGGTTCTGCGTGTCGGGACGAGGACCGAGCGGGAAAGGAAACCAGCGCGCCCGCGCTGCGCCAGATGGCGTTTACGTCGCCAGCGAGGGCGGGGCAGACGCAAGACGGGGCGCCCTGGCAAGTGCCCCGGCGCCCCGTCGCGATGTGGATAGGACGAACGACCTACCAGCGGTAGTGGGCGAAGGCCTTGTTGGCTTCGGCCATGCGGTGGGTGTCTTCCTTCTTCTTGACGGCGTTGCCTTCACCCTTGGACGCGGAGATGACTTCGGCCGCGAGCTTCTCGGCCATCGACTTCTCGTTGCGGTCGCGGGAGTAGGAGAGCAGCCAGCGCATGGCGAGCGCGGTGCGGCGCTCGGGGCGCACTTCGACCGGCACCTGGTAGGTGGCGCCACCGACGCGGCGCGACTTGACCTCGATGACCGGCTTGAGGTTGGCGAGGGCGGCCTTGAAGACGTTGACGCCGGGCTGGCTCGTGCGGGACTCGACGAGGTCCATCGCGCCATAGAAGATGCGCTCGGCGGTGGACTTCTTGCCCTGGTACATCAGCGAGTTGATGAACTTCGAGACGGTCTGGCTGTCGTAACGCGCATCGGCCAGGACGGGACGCTTGACGGACTTTTTGCGGCGGCTCACTTCTTCTTCCCTCCGGCGGCAGCCTTGGCGCCTGCTTTCGGCTTCTTGGTTCCGTACTTGGAACGGCTCCGGTTGCGGCCGTTCACGCCAGCCGCGTCGAGGGTGCCGCGCACGATGTGGTAGCGCACTCCGGGGAGGTCCTTCACACGGCCGCCGCGCACCAGCACGATGGAGTGTTCCTGGAGGTTGTGGCCTTCCCCCGGGATGTAGGCGATCACTTCGATCTGGTTCGTCAGCCGCACCTTGGCGACCTTGCGCAACGCCGAGTTTGGCTTCTTGGGCGTCGTGGTATAAACGCGGGTGCACACGCCGCGACGGAAGGGATTCGCCTTGAGTGCGGGCGACTTCTCCTTCTTCAGGACGTCCTTGCGGGCGTGGCGAACGAGCTGGTTGATCGTTGGCATACCGAGGGATAACGAAAACGCGCCCCACACAGGGGCGGCGAGAGTCCGGTAAGATAGACGGGGTCAGGGGCGGATTCAAGGCAACCAAGCCCCCAGAATCCATGAACTTACCCGCGCCACCCCCCGGTCGCTGCCATGGCGGGGAGCGCGTCGCGCGATCGCACGGACTCCGCAAACGGCCCCAGCAGGTGGGCCACCGAGTTCGCGTAGTAGCTGATCAGGGGAAGACCCCGGGACAGGATGACGTATCCGCTCCCTGACCGTGCGATTACCCGGCGCATTCGCAGCATCCGGTATGCCCGGTCGAACACCTCCTCGGTCGAGTCCTCGGACTTGAGGACCCTGGCGTTGAGCTCCCGGAGGACCTCCCGGAGCTCCTCCATGCGCTGCAGCAGCCGGTCGTGCGGCACGAAGTCGGCGTCCATGGTCTGGAGGGCGGCACAGGCCAGGGAGACCGGCGTGACTGGTACCAGGGCCCCGATCCGGACCATCAGCGAGTCGCAGAAGGCCTGCACGTACCCCAGCCGTTCGGTGCGGTCCAGGTCGAACGGATGGATCCCCTGCCCCTCGAGCTGGTCGAGCCAGCCGGACACAGGAATGGGGACGCCGATCGTGACGGCCGCCCGACCGTACCGCTTCCACCGTCTGCCAACCAGCCGCCCGAGGTTGAACCCGACGTAGCGCACGACGTCGACGAATTGCCGCAGCCGTGGCGGTCGCACGCCCGTGGTCTTCCGGGCCAGCTCTGACAAGAGCGATCGGTCCTCGAGTACGCGGTCGTAGTTGATGCCCACGGGCACCACGAACATCCGCTGGCGGAAGGCCGGGTCGCGCGCGACGTCGAGCGCGTAGTCGAGCAAGCCGATCTTCGCGGGGCCCAGCGTGCCGTCGCGCGAGAGGCCGCCCTCCGGGAAAATCCCCTGGGTCACGCCGTTCCGCGTGATGTGCTGGACGTATCGCGCGAGGACGGTGTGGTAGAGCGGCTCGCGGTACTTTCGCCGGATGAAGTACGACCCGAAGCTCTTGAAGATGTACTCGAGCGGAAAGGCGCGGGCCCACTCTCCCACGGCATACGAGAGCGACACGTCCCCCATCAATGCGTAGGCCACCAGGACGTAGTCCGCATTGGAGCGGTGGTTCATGAGGTACACGACCACGGCATCCTTCGGCAGCTCGCGAAACGGGTCCTCCCGCTCGTAGTCGACAGTGACCTTGTAGAAGAGGTTGAGCAGTGCGCGGCTCACGACATACCCGACCTTGTAGTAGGCGAGGATGCTGAAGAACGGCACGATCTCGTCGAGGTAAGTCCGCACGCGCTTCCATGCGGCCGCTTCACTCACGCCCGTGGCCGCGACATGCGTGTGCACGGCGCGCGCGATCTCGGGGTCGGCGACCAGCGCCGCGATGATCTCTCGCTTGTCGGTGAGCTTGTGGCGCGCCACCCGCGCCCCGAACCGGTGCAACGCGCGCCGCGCCGACCGATCGAAGTACGCCCGCGCGAGGCCCCAGAACGCGAGGGCGGCGAGGGCAGCAGCGACAGCGAAGAGGGCGATGCGCACGGTTGGCGGACGGGTGGACGGGCGGCAACAAGCAACAACAACACCTTTCAACGCAGGGGCGCTGAGGACGCAGAGGACGCTGGAAGAACAAAGCGGGAAATGCTCGGACCCGGAAGACGCAACGGGAGTTGGCACGAGCAAACAAGAGAGTCTTGTTCGGCTGTCCCCTGCGTCCTCTCTGCGTACCCTGCGTCTGTGCGTCGCATGCTTCTGGTTCCTTCGACCTCCTGGGGGCCGCACGCAAAAGCGTCCGGAGCTTGAAGCCCCGGACGCCTTCGAACTACGGTACCCATTCTGACCTACATGTCGTCGTTACCGCCGAACGAGTAGGTCGAATCGGAGAACGACGCCGAGAAGATGCTCGGCAACGGTTGCTCCGCACCCGGGAGTTCCTCGGGCTGTGGCATTTCGGTGCCCTCGATCGACACGTGGCTGTACCGGAACTGCCCGGTGCCCGCGGGAATGAGGTGGCCGATGATGATGTTCTCCTTGAGGCCCATCAAGTCGTCCCGGGCACCGCGGATCGCGGCGTCGGTAAGGACTCGGGTGGTCTCCTGGAACGATGCGGCAGAGATGAACGACTGCGTCGTGAGGCTCGCCTTCGTGATGCCGAGCAGCAGCGGTTCGGCCGTGGCCGCCTTCTGCTTCTTCTTCTTCGCCTTGTCGTTGATCTCGCGGAAGTGCTGCTTGTCCGCGTGCTCGCCCTCGAGGTACTCGGTGTCACCGGGTTCCACGATGCGAACCTTCTGCAACATCTGCTTGACGATCACGCCGATGTGCTTGTCGTTGATCTTCACGCCCTGCAGGCGATAGACCTCCTGCACCTCGTTGAGCAGGTACTCCTGCACCGCGCGCGGTCCCTTGATGCGCAGGATGTCGTGCGGGTTCACCGGCCCCTCGGAGAGACGGTCACCGGCGCGGACTCGGTCGCCCTCGTGCACGCGCAAGTGCTTGCCGGCCGGAACCACGGAGAGCTGTGGCGCCTGCGTCTCGTCCACCACCAGCGTGCTGTCCAGACCCTTCGCCGGC
>JACMLI010000703.1 GCA_014379705.1 Gemmatimonadaceae bacterium | reverse complement strand
CTCGCCGAGGCTCGCGCCGAGTCCGGACTTGCCATCGTCACGGAGTGCCTCGACCTGCGGCACGCCCCGGCGATCGGGGCCATCGCTGACGTGATCCAGGTAGGCGCCCGCAACATGCAGAATGTGCCCCTGCTCGCCGCGATCGCCGAGCAGGGCAAGCCCGTCCTGCTCAAGCGCGGGGCCTCGGCCACGATCAAGGAACTGCTCGGCGCGGCCGAGTACCTTGCCGTGCACGGCAACCTGAGGGTGATCCTCTGTGAACGCGGGATCCGCACCTTCGAGACAGCAACGCGCAACACCCTCGACATCGCGGCCCTCCCGGTGCTCAAGCGGGAAACCCATCTCCCGGTTTTCGTTGACCCGAGCCATGCCGCCGGCGATGCGCACTACGTTCGCGCCCTGGCGCGCGCGGCAATGGCCGCCGGCGCCGACGGCCTGATCGTCGAGGTGCACCCTGATCCCGCTGAGGCCATGTCGGATGGCGCCCAGTCGCTGACGCTCCCGGCCTTCGACGCCATGATGCAGGAACTCGCGGCGCTCGCGCCGGCCCTTGGCCGCACGCTGGCGCTGCACGCACCTAACGCCGACGCCAGGCGCCAGGTCGCATGACCGCCTCGCTCAGCCTGCTCCCACCGTCGACCCCTGCGCTGGGCTTTCGTGTCGCCTTTCAGGGGGAGCGCGGCGCATACGGCGACCTCGCGATCGACCGTCTCTGGGGTGCGCATGCGCAGCGCTTCAGCCATCGCGACTTCATTGGCGTCGTGCATGCCGTCTCGAGCGGCTCGGCGGACTTCGGGGTGCTGCCGGTGCACAACGTGATCATGGGGGCGATCGCGGGGGTGCGTGCTGCCCTTGTTGGGGCGCCGGTTGTGGTGGAGGGGCATGTCGACGTCGCCGTGCGACACTGCGTGCTGGGGATCCCCGGTACGCGGATCGAGGAGGTGCGACGCGTCTACAGCCACATGGCTGCCCTGGGGCAGTGCACTCGACTGATTGCGGAGCGCCGATTCGTGGCGGTGCCGCACTACGACACGGCCGGGGCGGCGAGGCATGTCGCACGACGTGGCGACTGCACCGAGGCCGCGATTGCCAGCGAGGAGTGTGCGCAGCGTTACGGACTTTCTGTCCTTCTGCGGGGCGTCAGCGACCTCGAGGACAACCGGACGCGCTTTGTGGTCCTGGCCAGGGGTCCGCGTGAGGCACCCAACGCGGGGTGACCGGTGTACTCGTGGGGAACTCCATAACCGGGGACACCCTGCATGTGGCCTTCTCGTCGATTGTTCGCTGGCGCGCTCGGCGCCGTTGCCCTCTTCTCCATTCCCTCGAAGTCGCAGGCCCAGGCCCAGATCAGCGCCATCGCCGGAGCGACGTTCTCGACTCTGCGCGGGATCGACGGTCTGGACAGCCGAACGGGATTGATCGGCGGCTTGTCGATCGTGCTGCCTTCGAGTGGGCTCATCGCGTTCCAGCCGGAAATCCTGCTGGTGAGCAAGGGCGCGAAGGGAGAGAACAGCGGCCCTGATGGGCTCAAGCTGAACTACATCGAGGTGCCGCTGCTGTTCAGGCTTCAGTTGGACGTCGGCACGGGAGTCACGCCGCACCTGTATGCCGGGCCGTACCTGGGCTACCAGATCTCCTGCAAGGTCGAGGGGATCGACACGGATTGCGAGGATGTCCCGGGGGTGAGCACCAAGACGGTGGATCTCGGTGGCGCGGTGGGTGGTGGCCTGAGCTTCGACGTGGGCGGTGCGCTGCTCACGACGGGTGTGCGCTACAGTTTCGGCGTGTCGAAGGTGGCGGACTTCGATATCGGCAACGTGCGTGAGTCGGCGAAGAACGGGAGCTTCGCGTTGTACGCCGGGTTGGGGATACGCCTGGGCGGGCGTTGATCCCGTCGCACCGGCGAAGGCCGGTGCCCCGCGTCATTGCCTATTGCCGTCGCACCGGCCTACCCCGGTGCGACGAGGGTGGGCCTCGCGAGGTGAGTGTCCGCGCGTCAACGTTGGGGAGACGCTGACGGAGCGACGCGAGATGACACGGATGTCGATTGGGGCGCTGTTGCTGGTGGTGGGCATGGCTTCGGCGCCTGGAGCGCAGGGCGTTGGCGCGGACCGGTCGCCTGTGCCGGCGGCGCGCGAACCCGCGGGCGCCTTGGCGTACGACCTGGCGTTCGACCTCCACGAGTTCCCCTGGAGTTCGACGATCGCCATTTCGCGCGACGGCGCCCGCGCGGCGTACGCGATCCGTCGCTCCCCGGGCAACGTGAACCTGTCGAACCGGTACATGCCTAACGGCACGCCGAGTTCGGTGGTCGGGTCACAGGTCTACCTCAAGAACCAGCGGGGCGCTCCGGCGGTTGTCGTGTGCCCAGGCGGGAACTGCTGGGCGCCGTCCCTTTCGCCCGACGGTGCGACGCTCGTGTTCTTTTCGGACCGCGATGGTCCACCTCAGCTCTGGGCGTACGACCTGGCCGCGCAGCGGTCGCGTCGCCTGTCCCCGGCGCGGGTGAAGGCCAAGCTGTGGACGGGTGACGAGGCCCAGTGGTCGCCGGACAGTCGCACGGTGTTCGTCCCGATGGCTCCTGACAGCGGGCCGGGGGCGTGGTTGCCGACGCCTGAATCCGCGGGTCCCGCGTCGCGTCCCGAAGGCCCAACCGTGAGCGTGCTGCGCGGCGGCAGTGAGGAGAAGAAGGCCACGCAGGCGGCTGCACAGACGCCGCGGCAGGAGTTCTATCATCGTGAGAACAACGCGGCGATCGGTGCCGTGGACGTGCGCAGCGGGACGGTGCGCATCGTGGCGCCCGCGACCGCGGCGCCGCGGCCTTCGGTGATGCGGCTCTCCGCGTCGGGTCGGTGGATCAGCTACCTCTCGGTCTTCAAGGACCATGGCATCACCAACCAGGTGAGCACCGTGGACCTGGCCGTGGTTCCGGTGGGCGGTGGCGCGCCGAAGGTGGTGGCGAGCGACCTCCCGCTGCTCTCCGACTACCACGGGCGCAACTATACCTGGCATCCCACCGAGGACGCCCTCGTCTACCTGAAGGACGGCCAGCTCTGGCACGTCGCGATGTCGGCGAGCGGTCCGGGCACGCCGCGCCGGCTCGGCGAGTCGTTAGGCACGCTGGCGCCGTCGCTGCACTGGTTCACGCGCGACGGCAAGGGGGTGGTGGT
>JACMLI010000702.1 GCA_014379705.1 Gemmatimonadaceae bacterium | reverse complement strand
CACCGTTGTTGGTCGGCACAGGCGTGCTCGCGATCGGCGCGGTGGCATGGTTCGCGATGCAGCAGGGTGGGGCGACGGCGAGCCCTGGCGGTGCCGCCGCTCCCGCTGCAGCTGAATCTTCCGTCGTCGTGCCCGCGGCTCCCGTGGCGTCCGCGACGTCGGCAACCAGGGGAGGGTCGACCCCGCGAACCGAGGTGGTGCGCGATTCACAGGGCAACGCGGCACCACCAGTCGTCTCGACTCCCGCGCAGGACGTGGCGGCCGTGTCCAGCGTCACGTCGACGGCCGCGAAGCGTGAACTCGACAGCCTGACCACGTTCCTCGAAGCGGACGATACGGGCGAGGCCGAGGCGCGGCAGGCCATCCCAACGCTCCAGCGTGTGCTGGGCAAGCTTGGGACTGCGAGCGACAGCACGTGGGGCTACCTCGCCCTGGTGACCGCACACGGGATGGCCGGTGAAGACCTGCGTGCGTGCACTGCGTTGCACAGTGCCGACCGGCTTGCCACCACAGCGCGGCAGCGAGAGGCCATCCGCACCATGTACGCGAGCGAGGCGCTCAAATGCGTTCCCCGCTGATTCTGATGTCATTAGTCATCCCGGTCCGGCAAGCGTAGCGAGCCGAGAACCGGGACCCAGTGTCGTTCGCGCGCGAGGACGCTGGGTCCCGGATCTGCGCTCGCCTTCGCTCGCTTGTCCGGGATGACGAAAGAGGGGCTCGCCCTCGCTCGCTTGTCCGGGATGACGAAAGAGGGGTTCGCCTTCGCTTGCTTGTCCGGGATGACGAAAGAGGGGCTCGCCTTCGCTCACTTGTCCGGGATGACCATGAGGTGCAGCAGCAGCCCCCTCGGGTCGTCCTTCGAAGTGCGCTGTCTACCGTGCGGACGCGCCTTCCGGCCCATGCAGGTGGCTGATCGACGCTTTATCGTCGATCGTGAAGCGTCCCGGGAAGCACTCCCGGCCTTCGCGTCGATTCGCGCGTGACCCTCAGCACCTCTCCATTGCCGGATACCACGCCGCCCATCGTCCGCCGAGCACGCGTGAGCACGCAGGTCGAGGATGAGCGACTCGAGCGCGTCCGCTTCGCTACCGCCCGCACCGCCGTGGGCGCACTGCGCGGACCGACGTATTCCTGCTATTTCCGGGGCGAACATGCGACGGCTAACTACCTCGTCGCCTTTCCGCGCAGCACGCTCTGGATCCGGCAGGATCGCGGCGCCGCGTTCGTGGCCGATCCGACGGTCGCCACGATCTACAACTGCGGGCAGGTGCACAGTCGCGCGCCCATCTCCCCCGACGGCGACCTGGTCGACTGGTTTGCGATGTCCGAGCCACTCGTCCGCGACGCCGTCCGCGCCTTCGATGTCACGGCCGCCGAGGCCGCGTCGCCACTCGCCTTCACGCGCGCGCATGTCTCACCGGAGCTCTATCGCGAGCAGCGCGCCGTCTTCCGTGCCGCCGGAGACCCCACGGTGTCGGAGGGAAGCGTCGAGGAGCGCGTGATCGGCGTGTTCGGTAACGTCATGGCGGTGGCGTTCGGTGAACGTCAAGTGACGCAACACGAGCGTCGCGAGCGTCTTGACCTGGTGGAGCGCGCTCGTGCGGTCATCGGCGACTCGTACGAGCAGAACCTCGGGGTCGCCGAGATTGCGGCGCGCTGCGGAACCTCGGTCTTCCACTTGTGTCGCACCTTTCGCGGCCACACGGGGCAGACGCTGCACGGCTTCCGACGCGACATCCGCCTGCGCATCGCCCTCGGTCGCCTGCCCGATCATCGCCGAGACCTGTCGCGCCTTGCGGTCGACCTGGGCTTTGTGTCGCACTCGCACTTCACGGCCGCTTTCCGGCGCCACTTCGGGGTCTCCCCGACCGTGTGGACCGCTCGCGGTGAGGACGTCGCGCGGGCAGGGTAGGGCGAGCAAGCGCGTGACAGCGCCGGTCCCACGGTCGGTCCATGTTCCACTCCGCTGCGTTCACCGCCCACCGGAGTCTCAACCGTGCGTGCCCTCTCGATGATGCGCCCTGGCGCGATCCTGTTGTTCCTGCTCCCAGCGTTCCTCGGGGCGCAAGGACCACCGGCTCTGCCTCCCGAGGTCACCCGTGCCCAGGCGTCACTCCAGGCGGGGCAGGTAGACAGCGCGATCGCCACGCTCGAAGCGTTCTTCACTCGCGTGCCCAACGCAGTGCTCGGCCGACTCCTGCTCGGCAACGCGTATCGGCAGAAGGGCGAACTGGAGAAGGCGATCACCGCGTACGACGCCGTGACGCAGCCCCGGCCCCAGCGCCTGCAGGCGATGTTCAACGCGGCGGGCGTGCGCACGCGCCTCGGGAAGACAAGCGAAGCCTTGCAGCAGCTCCGCGACCTGAAGGCCACGGGCGCGTTCGACATGAACCTCGTGGCCAGCACGGCCGACTTCGCGGCTCTGCGCACCGACCCACGCTATGCCGAGGTGTTGTACCACGCGTCGGACTTTACGCGCCCCTTCGTCGAGCCGGTGCGCATTATCCATGAATGGATTGGTGAGGCGGCGGGCGACCAGTTCAGCTGGGTCGCGCGCGGCATCGGCGACGTGGACGGCGACATGGTCATCGACATCGTCACGTCGGCGCCAACCTTCGGGGCGAACGGCGCGGCGACGGGGCCGGGCAAGGTCTACGTCTACTCGGGAAAGACCGGCCGGCTGCTCTGGCAGCAGGTCGGCGCGGCGGGGCAGGTGCTCGGACTGACGATCGAGGGGACCGGGGACGTGAATGGGGACGGGTCCGGCGACGTGATTGCCGCGGCCCCCGGGACCTCGCAGGCGATCGTGTATTCCGGGCGCGACGGGACCGTGCTGCGAGTGCTCGATGCGCCGGCACCTAACGAAACCTTCGGGCGCGCCGCCTCGGGCGCCGGCGACCAGGATGGGGACGGTCTCGGCGACTTGCTCGTCGGTGCCCCTGCCGCCGACAGCGGGGCTGGCAAGGCGTACGTGTTCTCCGGGAAGACAGGGGCCATCATCCGGACCCTCAAGGGGGAGCGCAACGGCGACGCGTTCGGCAGCGTCCTGGCCGGAAAGAAAGGGGGGCGCGGCACGCTCTTCGTCGTTGGGGCCAGCGGCGGCGGGCCGAACCGGCGAGGGCGTGTCTACGCCTTCGCGTCGAACCCCGCGACTCCGCCGCGCATCATCGATGCCGACTCCACCGGTGCGGCCCTCGGCGCGATGTTCGTCTCGGTTGTCGGCGACGTCGACGGCGACAAGGTCCTCGATGTCTTCGCCTCGGACTTCGCGAACTCAGCGGGTGGAGCGGGGACGGGACGCATCTACGTGCATTCCGGGAAAGACGGCCGGCGACTGCTCCAGCTCACGGGCGAACGCCCCGGCGACAACTTTGGCATTGGCTCGGCCGACGTCGGCGACATCAATGGCGATGGGCACGATGACCTCGTGCTCGGCGCCTGGCAGCACGCCAGCGCGGCCCAGTCGGGCGGCAAGGTCTATGTGTACTCGGGCAAGGATGGCACGTTGCTCCGCTCGATTACCGGCCGCGTTCCCGGGGAGACCTTCGGCTTCGACGCCACCGGCGTTGGCGACGTGGATGGCGACGGGACCATCGACCTGCTGCTCACATCGTCGTGGAGCAACATCAAGGGGTTCCGATCGGGTCGGATGTTCGTGATTTCGGGGAAGTAGGGACCTGTTCGGGTCGTTCCGAACGTTCCCGAACACTTTTCCAGTCCCGCGGCTTGCGGCAGCGCAACCATGGCGGCAGATGAGGGCTCCAACCCGGAGCGATGATGACTGTCGCTCCGGCGAAGGCCGGAGCCCCGCGTCACTTCGTTGCCGTCGCTCCGGCGAAGGCCGGAGCCCAGCTTTCCCACGGGGATCGTGCCCGCCCCCCAAGCCTCTCTCATGCGCGTCCGTCTCCGCATCGATCGTCTGCAGCAGCTCCTGGCCCGCAGCGCGCTGAGCCAGAACCACTGGGCCATTCGGCTTGGCCTCTCCCGGGGCCATTGGTCCGACATCGTGAACGGCCGGCATCGCTACCCGTCGGCGCGCACCCGGCAGCGAATGATCGAGGAACTCGGAATCGCAGTGGACGACCTCTTCGAGATCGAGCCGGCGGCCGTCTCGAGTGAGGACATCGACTTCCGGGCCGGGATCGCCGATCGGTACCTGATCGACCGTGAGCTGGGGCAGGGCGGCATGGGGGCGGTGTACCTCGCTCGTGATGTTGCGCGGGGCCGACTCGTCGCCCTCAAGACCATCTCTCCCGAAGCCGCGAGCGGCATTGGCGCGCGGGCACTGCTGCGCGAGATTGGCGCCACGGCGCAGCTGCACCATCCCAACATCCTGCCGCTCTACGATTCGGGCGTCGTCGCCGACCACGCCTTTTTCGTCATGCCGTGGGTCCGCGAGGGATCGCTGCGCGACCGCATGCAGCGCCAGGGCCGGCTCGACCCGGCGACCGTGGCGCGCATTGCCCAGGGACTCGCCAATGGCCTGGCGTACGCGCACGCGGAGCACGTCCTGCATTGCGACATCAAGCCCGAGAACATCCTGCTGCAAGGCGATCACCCGTACCTCTCGGACTTCGGGATCAGTCGCGTGCTGCACCTCGAGTTCTCCGGGCTTCGCGCGCGCGGGACGCTCGACCTCTCAGCGGGCACGCCCGCGTACGTGAGCCCAGAGCAGGCGTCGGGCGAAGGCGAGATCGACGGGCGCTCGGACACGTACAGCCTCGGGTGCGTGGTGTACGAGATGCTGGCCGGTCGCCCGCCGTTCGAGGGGACAAACACGATGGAGATCGTCTCCCGGCGATTCACCTCGCCGGCGCCGAGTCTCTCGGCGTCGCACGTGCCGGCGGCGATGGCGGCATCGGTGGAGCGGGCCATGTCGCTTCGTCCGGCCGATCGCTTCGCGAGCCCCGTCGCGTTGGGGGAGGCGTTAGGCATGAGCATCGCCGGGGGACGGCGGGCGTTCCCTGGCGTGCGACTGGAGGTCGCACGT